>NZ_JBFAUH010000013.1:0-235421 GCF_040679095.1 Streptomyces sp. NPDC052496 | reverse complement strand
ATAGCGTTAGGGAAACGCCCGGTTACATTTCGAACCCGGAAGCTAAGCCTTTCAGCGCCGATGGTACTGCAGAGGGGACTCTGTGGGAGAGTAGGTCGCCGCCGAACAATTTTTCAGCTCCGGTCCCTGAACCTTGTGGTTCAGGGACCGGAGCTTTTTTGCGTTCCCGGAATGTTTCCGGAGCTTCTGACGGGGGCGGTCAGCCGGCCTTCTTCCAGAACACCAGGGTGGTGAGGGAGAAGAGGATCAGGTTGCCGACGCTCAGGGCGGCACCTTGCAGGGCCGTACCGACGGCACCGGGCCAGAGCTCGGTGACGGCAGTTCCGAGGAGGGTGCAGACCAGCGGGTTCGCGACGCACATCCAGCGGGGCAAGGCGGTGCCGCCGCGAAGGACGAGGACGGCCAGCCAGACGGATCCGATGACCCAGAGGGCCAGGAGTACGGCGTACGGGATGAAGAGCACGGTGGCGAGGTCACCCGGGAGGGTGGTCAGCGCCTCGGAGTGGGCGCCGGACGCGTGGACCGCCTTCGCGGCCTGGCCCCAGTAGAAGAACGAGCCGTGGGCGAAGGGGGCGAGCGCGTAGCCGGCCGTAAGGAGGAGGTAGGGCGGCAGGGCGAGCCGGCGGGGCTGGGGGAGGAGGGCCTGGCGGTAATGCCGGCAGGCGAGGAGGTAGAGCGGACCCGTCAGGACGCCCAGGAGAGCGCCCCAGGCGAGGCGGGTGGTGGAGGCGGGCAGCATCGCGGCCAGTGAATCCCGGGCCGTGCCCTCGTACGCGGACAGGATCGGGTACTGGTCCGCCGAGCCCATCGGCTTGCCGAGCAACAGGATGTCCCCGACCAGCCAGGCCACGGAGGCCGCGATCCCGGTGATGCCGGCCAGGCGGAGGGTGAGCAGTCGGTTGCGCGGTGAAGGTGAAGAGGGCGAAGTCGTGGGCTCGCGGGCCGGGACGGCGGTGGGGCTGGGGGCTTCGGACAAGGTGATGCCTCCGCGTCAGACGTGGCGTCAGGCGCCGGGTGGGAAGCGGAAGCCGGACACCGGTCGTATGAGTTAGGTGAGGCTAGCCTAATGAGGAGGGGCGGGTGTGGAAGGTGAATTGTGTGTGGTCAGGGGGGCGGAGTGCTGGGATGCTGGCCCGATGGGGTATCTGGTCAGGCCGGTGAAGGCGGACGAATGGCAGCGGCTCAGGGAACTGCGGTTGGCGGCGCTGGCGGATCCGGTCGCGCGGATCGCCTTCAACGAGTCCTTCGAGAAGGTCGCGGCGTACCCGGACGACGTGTGGCAGCGGCGGGCGGCGCGCAGTGACGAGGACCGTGACCCGCTGACGTTCATCGGCGAGGCGCCGGACGGCAGTTGGGGCGGCATGGTCGTCGTACGCGTCGAGCTGGAGGGCGCGGAGGAGTGGGACGACGAGGAGCCGTGGGCACACATCGTCGGCGTGTACGTCCGCCCGGAGCAGCGCGGTACGGGGCTGGCGCGCGAACTGTTCGCGGCGGCCGTGGAGTGGGCGTGGAGCCGGCCCGAGCCGGTGGTACGGCGCATACGGCTCTGGGTGCACGAGGAGAACGAGCGCGCGCTGATGCTCTACCGCTCGCTGGGCTTCGTCGAGACCGGCCGGACGATGGCCGACCCCAAGGACGAGACCGCCATCGAGCACGAGATGGTGCTGGAACGCGCGTGACGCCCCCTGCGTGCGCGCGACAGGGGGTGCGGAGGCGCGTCAGTCCGGGAGCGGGGTGTGCGGCCAGCGGGCGCGGGCCTGCTCTTGAGAGCGCAGGGTGGCCAGCGTCAACAGGCCCTGTGCGCGCCCGGTTTCCAGCAGCCCGGGCAGGGCCGGGAACGGCGCCAGCGCCGCGATGTCGTCCAGGACGAGGGTGAGTGGTGGGTCGAGCCGACCGGCGGATGACCGTTCGGCCATGCGGCGGCCGCGCTCGACCACGTTGGAGAGGAGTGCGATGAGCAACGGCATCGCACCCGGAGTGGTGCGCGGATCCTCGATGGATTCCCCTACCACGTAGAGCGTTCCCCCTTCGTCGATGAAAGATTCGAGAAGCAGGGCATCGGATCGAGCCGGATTGCAGGCGTCCCGGATGTGGATCGAGGAGAGCGACGCCAGGGTGCGGGAGACCAACTCCTGGGCCAGCTCGCGGCGTTCCGCGTGCGCGGTCAGTACGGACTCCAGCTCGCCGGCCTGGCCCGCCGACGCCTTCTGGCTGGTCCGCAGAATGCGTACGGGCTCGTGTGCGGCGCCCTTGGTGTGTGCCCAGCGGTGCAGCTGGCGGAAGGGGCGGCCGTCCACGGCGGCGGCGTGCAGCCAGCAGCGCAGCAGGGTCGTCGCGGCGTCGGCCACGGCGGAGTCGAGTGTGCTGGAGGGGCGTACGGGAGTGAGGAGGGCGGCCGCGCGGGCCGCGGCGGTGCCGATGTCCTCGCAGCCGGACGTCGGCGACCAGCGCATCCGGGCCGGGGTGTCCAGGAGGTGCTGCGGGTCGTACGTCAGCAGCGGGCCCAGCTTGGCGCGGGCGTCCTTGGTGTCGGCCCAGAGGGCGGGGTCGGTGGTGGCGACGACGAGAGGGCCCTCTGCGGAGGTGATGGCGGCCGCGGCGAGCGCACCGGCCTGCCGGCGGTCGGTGCCGTAGTGCACGGCCGGGGGGAGGGGGCCGGCTGGGGGGACCGAGGTGGGACTGGGGCCGGGGCCCGGGGTGAGGGCGGGTGAGGGGACGGGTGCCGGTGCGGGTGCGGGTGCGGGTGCGGGTTCGGGAATGCTCGGGGTGACCGGGGGCGTCGGCGCTTCGGTCTTGGCTGTCCTGTCTGTCCCTGCTGCCCTGGTCGTCGCGGCTGTGCCGGCTGTCTCGACTGCCGAAGCGGGCGTAGGCGCCGCTGGGACGGCGGTCGACGCCTCCGCCCCGGGAGCCGGCGCCGCCGGAACGGGCGCAGGCGCCGCCGGCCCGCCCTGAGGCGCGTCCTCCACCCCCGGAGCCGCCGCGGGCGCCCCGGCTGCCCGCCGATTGGCCCGTACGACCCGGTATCGGGCGATCGTCCCCATGGCGAAGACCGTCAGGACGACCAGCACCAGCAGTTCGCTGATGAGGATGCCCCAGAACAGTCCGTACCCGGAGAGCTGGGCGGCGGGGGTGTCGGGCCAGGCGGCCGGGAGGTCGTGCGGGGCGGCTATCAGGCTGCGCAGGGCCAGCGGCGTACGGGTGAAGGTCACGCCGTCCGGCCAGGCGCCGTGGGTGAAGAGGCCGGCCAGGCCGGTCGCCGTCCAGGCCAGGACGGTGAGGCCCAGGAGGAAGACGAGTACGCCTATCAGCAGGGAGTCGGGGACGCCCCGGCCCCGGCCGCCTCCTGGGCCCTCTGGGCTGCCGGGCAGGCCCGTACCGCCGTGCCCGGGGTGCCCCTGCGTGCTTCCGTGCCCGTATCCCCGCGTCACGCCACCGTCTCGCTCGACTCGTCCCGGAACTGCCGCTGCATCGCCAGCGCTTCGGCCCGCTGTTCGGCCTCCGCGTCCGCCGCCCGCCCGATGGCGAGGGCCTCCTCCGTCAGCATCGCGGAGGACTCGGTCATCGCGCGGTCGGTGTAGACCAGCGGCCGTTCCGCCTCGGTGATCAGGTGTTTGACGACCTGGACGTTGCCGTTGACGTCCCAGACCGCGATGCCGGGGGTGAGCGTCGGGATGATCTCGACGGCCCAGCGCGGCAGGCCCAGGACGGCGCCGGTGGCGCGGGCCTCGTCGGTCTTCTGGGCGTAGATCGTGCGGGTGGAGGCCATCTTCAGGATCGCCGCGGCCTCCTTGGCGGCCGCGCCGTCCACCACGTCGCTGAGGTGGTGGACGACGGCGACGAAGGACAGGCCGAGGCGGCGGCCGAACTTCAGCAGCCGCTGGAAGAGCTGCGCGACGAAGGGGGAGTTGATGATGTGCCAGGCCTCTTCGACGAGGAAGATCCGTTTCTTCCGGTCCGGGCGGATCCACGTGTGCTCCAGCCACACGCCGACGATGGCCATCAGGATCGGCATCGCGATCGAGTTGCGGTCGATGTGCGAGAGGTCGAAGACGATCAGCGGCGCGTCCAGGTCGATGCCGGCCGTGGTCGGGCCGTCGAACATGCCGCGCAGGTCGCCGTCGACCAGCCGGTCGAGGACCAGGGCCACGTCCAGGCCCCAGGCCCGTACGTCGTCTATGTCGACGTTCATGGCCTCCGCCGACTCCTCCTCGGGGTGGCGGAGCTGTTCGACGATGTCGGTGAGGACCGGCTGGCGGTTGGTGATCGTCTCGTTGACGTACGCGTGGGCGACCTTGAGCGCGAAGCCGGAGCGCTCGTCCAGGCCGCGGCCCATGGCGACCTCGATGATCGTACGGAGCAGGGCCAGCTGGCCGGTGGTGGTGATCGACGGGTCGAGGGGGTTGAGGCGGATGCCGCCGTTGAGGGCGGCGGTGGGGTCCAGGCGGATGGGGGTGATGCCGAGCTGCTCGGCGATCAGGTTCCACTCGCCGACGCCGTCCTCGCCCTGCGCGTCCAGGACGACGACCTGCCGGTCGCGGAAGCGCAGCTGGCGCAGGACGTACGTCTTCTCCAGCGCCGACTTGCCGTTGCCGGACTCGCCGAGGACGAGCCAGTGCGGGGCCGGCAGCTGCTGGCCGTAGAGCTGGAAGGGGTCGTAGATGTAGCCCTTGCCGCTGTAGACCTCGCGGCCGATGATCACGCCGGAGTCGCCCAGGCCAGGTGCGGCGGTCGGCAGGTAGACCGCCTGGGCCTGGCCGGTGGAGGTCCGTACCGGAAGCCGCGTCGTCTCCACCTTCCCGAACAGGAAGCTGGTGAACGCCTCGGTGAGCGCTGCGAGCGGATCGAGCATGGCCATGACGTACGCGCCTCCCAGCGGCTTAGCGGCGGATCCCGGTCGCGAACGGCAGCGTGTTGACAAAGGCGCGGTGGTGTTCCCGGTCGCACCACTCCAGTTTGAGGTAACTCTTGCCCGCCGAGGCGCGGATGGTGCGCTTGTCGCGGGCCAGGGCCTCCGGGGAGCGGGCGGAGACGGTGATGTAGCCGACCAGGTTGACGCCCGCGGCGCCCGAGGCCAGGTCCTCGCCGCGCTGGTCGACGCGCCCGTGGTGGGCCACGTCGCGCGGGTCGACCACCCGGTTCATCTTGGCGGCCCGGCTGGCCTCCGCGTCGTCGTTGGTCTTCTCGGTCAGCATCCGCTCGATCGCGATCTCGGTGGGCTCCAGGTCCATGCAGACCGCCACCGTACGGATCACGTCGGGCGTGTGCACAAGCAACGGTGCCAGGAAGTTGACGCCGACCGGGGTCAGCGGCCACTCCTTGATCCAGGCGGTGGCGTGGCACCACGGCGCGCGGGTCGCCGACTCGCGGGTCTTGGCCTGGAGGTACGTCGGTTCCATCGCGTCCAGCTCGGCCGGCCAGGCGTTGCGCTGGGTCATGGCCTGGATGTGGTCGATCGGGTGGTCCGGGTCGTACATGGAGTGCACCAGGGAGGACAGCCGGCTCTGGCCGAGGGGCTGCCGTACGCGGATGTCGGCCTCGGCCAGCCGCGCGCAGATGTCGGTCAGCTCGCGCGCCATGACGACGGCCAGGCCCGCGTCCCGGTCCAGCTTCTTGCGGAGCAGCCCGCCGTTGTGCAGGTGCGCGGCGCGCGCCATGGTGTGGGCCTCGGCCGCCAGCTCGCGGGTGTAGTGCATGCAGGCGACGAGGTAGGCGCGGTGCTGCTCGGAGGAGGTGGAGACCATGGACTGGAGCTGGTCGTAGGAGTCCTTGAGCCAGTCCGGGGAGTCCGGGTTGCCGCGCTGGGCGACGTCCTTGGCGTGCGCGTCGGGGTCGGCGGGGAGCGTACGGGCCAGCATCTGGAGGCGCGTGACGAAGCCGTCCCCGTTGGCGACGTGCTTGAGCAGCGTACCGAACCGCTCGACCAGCGCCTCCTGGTCCTCGCTGTCGCGCAGGCCGACGCCCGGGCCCTCGATCTCGATGGCGGCGGTGACCGTACGGCGGTCGGCGTGCAGCAGGACGGCGATCTCGTCCGGCCCGAACGGCGCGGTCAGCCAGTTGATGCGGCCGATGCCGGGCGGCGGGCCGATCTCCACCTCCCGGCCGTCCAGGCGGACGCCGGCCTCGGCGACGCCGGAGCGGTACGTGGCGCCCTGGCGGACCGTACGCCGGTAGCTGCGGTTGATCTCGAACCACTTGTAGAACGTACGGCCGCGGTACGGGAAGTAGACCGCGGCGATCGCCAGCAGCGGGAAACCGGTCAGGGTGGCGATCCGCAGTGACAGCACCGGCACGAGCAGGCCGCAGATCATGCCGAGGAACGCGCCCGCGATGATCAGGGCGATCTCGCCGGTCTCGCGGTTCTTGCCGACGATCGCGTTCGGGCGGGCACGGCCGATCAGATACGTGCGGCGGGGCGCGATCGGGTGGGACTGGGTCGTCAACGCCCGTCACCTCCTGAAGTCTTGCCGGTGCGGGTGCTGCCGGACGAGCTGCTGCTCGGGCCGGGGGACGGGTGCGGGCGGGAGGCGGGGGCCGGGACGCGGCCGCCGCCTCCGGAGGGGCCGCTGTTACGGCTGCTGTGGGCGGCGACACCGCCGGACACCGCGTCGGCGGGCCGGGCCTGCCCACCGCTCTGCTCCTGGCCGCCGCCCCCGCCCGACCTGCGCGAACTGTGCGTCTTGATGCCCTGGGACACCAGCGCGGCAGGCGAGGAGATCACGGCGGCGGCCTGCGAGCCCTCGGTGGCCTGCTTCTTGTTCGTACGGGCCGAGACCATCTCGTCGCCGAAACCGGGCACGAAGCGGTAGATCACGGCGCTGGCGAAGATGGCGAGCAGGATGATGGCGAGGCCGGAGACGACGGCGGAGATGGCGTTCGGGCCGTCGCCGGTGGTGAGGGCCCCGGCGATGCCCAGGACGATCACGATGACCGGTTTCACCATGATCACGGCGATCATGATGCCCGCCCAGCGGCGGACGTGCCCCCACATGTTCTTGTCGACCAGGCCCGCGTAGACGACCGTACCGAGCAGCGCGCCCACGTACAGCAGGGCCGCCCGGATCACCAGCTCCAGCCAGAGCACGCCGGCCGCCAGCACCGAGACGAGCGAGACCACGATCAGCATGATCGGGCCGCCGCCGATGTCCGTGTCCTTCTTCAGCGCCGCCGCGAACGCCCCGAAGAACGTGTCGGTCTGCGCGCCCGTACCCTTCGCGATGATCTCGGTGACGCCGTCGGTCGCGGAGACGACGGTGTACAGGATCAGCGGCGTGAACGCCGAGGCGAGCACGGTCAGCCACAGGAACCCGATCGCCTCACTGATCGCCTCCGTCAGCCGCACGCCGCGCACGGCGCGCTTGGCGACGGCGAGCAGCCACAGCACGAGGGTCAGCACGGTCGAGGCGGCGAAGACGACGGCGTACTGCTTCAGGAAGGCACTGTTCGTGAAGTCCACCTGCGAGGTCGACTTCACGGCGTCGGACAGCTTGTTGACGATCCAGGCAGCGGCGTCGGCACAGCCCTTGGCGAGGGAGGTGAGGGGGTCGAGGGGGTTGTTGTCGGTGAGGCCGCCGGGGGATTTGGGGGCGGTGGCGCCGGCCTTGTCGCCGTTCTGGCAGTACTCCCTGGCAAGACCGCGGATGAGGTCACAGGGGTCATTGCTCGGCGAGGGGCTGGCCGAGGGGCCGCCCGTCGGGGTCGGAGTGGGGCTCGGCGCCGCGTAGGAACGTGTCGCCAGCAAGAGGACGGCCGTCTGCACGCCCGTCACCAGTGCGGCGAGGGAGAGGGCGCGACGACGATGGTTAGCGGGCATAGGTGAACCCTCCGAAGCCTTGCACAGCCTTGGACATGTCCTCGGCCGAGGACGCGGCCTGGTCCCGGCCGACCGGAGCCGGACCGTCCTTCTGCGTGAAGTCGGTGATCTTCCAGTCGCCGTTGATCCACTGCAGGTCGAAGGTGTTCGTGTACCAGCCCTCCGCGACCGGGTTCTTGGAGGCCGGACCGGCGATGCCGAAGAGGGCCGAGTACCAGACGGACACCTTGGCCGCAGTTCCCGAGAACCTCTCGACCTTGGTGCCGACCGGGTTGGCCCGGGAGACGAACGTCGAGCCGTCAGGAGCCCGGCCGTCCGCCTTGAGCCCGATGCGGCCGAGGAACTCCGGATCGCCGTACGCCTTGTCGAGGGCGTTCTCGCGGGCTGCTGCCACGGCGGGCGCGTACACCGTGGTGACTATCGTCCGCCGCCGGTCTTTCGTGTACATGCCGTCACTGTTGAGCGCCACCGCGTAATTCGCCGCCGCCGACTCCGCCCCCTGCTCCGTCCTCGCGAAGCCCGACGCGATGCCGCCGTTCTTGCCCTCGACCGGCTTGGTGCCGGTCGGTGCGGTGGGGCGGGCGTCCGCTTCCTTCGTGCGGTCGTCGCCCGGTCCCCCGCCGCCGCCCCGGTTCGCGAAGGCGATGGCGGCGATCAGGAGGACCACCACGCCGACGATCGTGACGAGGTTCCGGGTGGAGGAGCCCGTACGGGGACGGCGGCCGGCTCCGTACGGGTCGCCGCCGCCGTCCGGGAGTCTGGTGCGGGTCTGGCCGCCCGTATCCGGGCCGCCCGGCTCGCCACCGCCGTATCCGCCGCCATCGCTGAGACTCATCGCGCCTGTGCCCCCTCAACCGGCATAGCCGTCACTGCTGTCGTTTTGCCGCCCGTATATGACCGTAGCCGCGCGGGCAGCGGCTCGGGCGCAGTGGTACGAGTAGATCTCACCGTGACGGGACCTCAGATGTCGGGCGGAAGAGACGAATGGGGGACTCTGCGGCAGCTGCGACCACCTCGTACGCCGCGGCCGCCGCTCCGTCCCCGCCATGCCCATGTGTCCCCGCCCGGCGCGCGGCCCAATCGGCCCGTTGCGTGCGGGAGTGGCGCAAAGCGGAACGGTACGGGGCGGTATGCGCGGGCATCGGCGGGTGCTCTCGGCGGTGAGGTGTGGCCCGTGGTGAGGGCGGTGGGAGTGGTGGCGGAGGGGTGAGGGTGCGGGCGGCCGGCGGGGCGTACGGAAGGGAGTGGCCCGGGGTGCGCCGCGCCGGTGGTGTGCGGGGGCGTGCGGGGTTCCGGTGCGGGACGGGAGGGGCTGGCGGGGAGGCCGTCGGCCGGCCGGTGCGGACCGGACGGCGGCCGAGGCACCGGCGGGCGTCGGCGGCGGATCGCCGGGCGCCGCTCCAGGGGCGTGGAGCGGCCTTCCCGGTGGGCCCCGGCTACACCGCCATCCCGTACACGATCGTGAAGAGCGTGCCCAGCGAGCCGATGATGAAGACGCCGGTGAGGCCGGCCACGATGAGGCCCTTGCCCTGTTCGGCGCTGAACGTGTCGCGCAGGGCGGTGGCGCCGATGCGCTGCTTGGCCGCGCCCCAGATCGCGATGCCGAGGCAGAGCAGAATCGCTACTGCCATGACCACTTCGACCATCACGCGTGCTTCGTTGCCCAGTGTCCCGAACGGACCCCAGTCCGGGGCGATTCCGCCAATGATGGTGGTGATGTCGCCCTTTTCGGCCGCCAAGTGCATGAATGAACTCACCGCCCCTTATGGGTTGTTGCGTGCCCGTGCCCTACGGTACGGGCCAGCACCTATCTTCGCTGACAAAACCGCCATCAGATGTCGACTTGGCGGCTTTCTTTGACGGATCCCGTGGGGATTGCGTGCGTACGGAGGCGTGCTGCGCCTGGTGACCCGCCGGTATCACCGTGTGTATCACGGTCGGTAACGCGGAGCAATGTTCGAACGGTCCCTCGCGGCCCGGTGCTAGAGCCCGACGAAGTGGTCGAATTCGCCCGCCTTCACGCCCAGGACGAAGGCGTCCCACTTGGCGCGCGTGGTGACCACGACGTTGTCCGGCTCGGTGTTCGTCCGGAGGTAGACGTGGCCGTCGTCCCCGAAGGCGACCTCGATGTACTCGGGTGCGCTCTCGTCGTCCGTGGCCTTCTGCCAGTCGAGGTGCGCGGGGAGGGGAGGCGTGGGCGGCATGGCTTCCTTCGTCGGAGTACGGCGGCGGGCTGAGGACCGGTCAGCGGGCGCGTACCGCGCAGCGGTCGGCCTTGACGGCCCGGAGGAACGCGGCCCAGCTGGGGGCGGTGGCCCGCCCGACCGCTCCGGGGTGGTCGCTCTCACGGTAGAGGACGGGGCCGCCCGGCTTCTCGGTCACCTCTACGCAGTCGTCGTGGCCGTGTGTGCTGTACGAGGACTTCTGCCAGGTGAGCTGCGGCATGGTGATTCCTTACTGCATGGCGTACATGAGGTGGTGGATCAAGGTCAGGGAGTCCCGGCCCTCATGACACTCGGGCCTTGCCTCAGGGTCAACCGGAGGCAGCGCCAGTTCGGACAGCTTCGTGAAGATCTTCGAGTACCTGTCGAGGTACGGGTGGTCGTGCAGCAGGACGGAACCGAGCGGCTGCTCCAGCCGTACGGTGTCGAGTTCCGGCGTCGGGCCGCCGAAAAGGGCGAAGGGGCGGCTGTAGGCCGAGAAGCCGCCGGCGGTGAACGGGAAGACCTGCACGGTGACGTGCGGCAGCCGCGCCACCTCGATGAGGCGGCGCAGCTGCCCGCGCATGACCTCGGCACTGCCGATCAGGGTGTGCAGCGCGCCTTCGTGAATCACCGCGTGGTAGGGCGTGCCCGGCTCCTGTTCGATGATGCGCTGGCGGGCCAGGCGGAACTCCACGTAACGGTCGAGGGGTTCGTCCTCGCTCTCGTCCGCCGCCATGGCGCACATGGACCGGGCGTAGTCGGCGGTCTGGAGCATGCCGGGTACGGTCGATGACTCGTGCATGCGGACGTGGGTGGATCTGGCCTCCAGCTCGGCGAGGTCGAGAGCCGGCCGCCGCATCACGTCCCGGTACGCGTCCCACCAGCCCTTCCCCCGGTCCTGGGCCATCGCCATCAGCCCCTCGAAGAGCGGGCCCTCCGTGCAGCCGTATGCCCGGAGCACCTTGTGGAGGCCGTTGCGGGGGACGTCGACCCGGCCCGCCTCGATGTTGCTCACCCGCCCGCGGTCGGCGTCGATCAGGGCGGCGGCCTGGTCGCCCGACAGCCCGGCGGCCAGGCGCAGCTTGCGCAGTTCGGCGCCGAGCCGGCGGTGGCGTGCGCTGGGCTGGCTCCTGGGTGGCATCGATTCCTCCTCGGGGTTCCGGGCAGTCTCGCGTGTCGTTGCGGCGGGGGACCGTGCACCGGGGCGATACCACTCGTCCGAGCGAGATGGACCGGAAGAGGTTGTAACTTCCAAAAGCCTTTCCCTAGTTTCGGAATACCGGCCCACCCCCGTGCGCCCCGCACGGCCCGGCCCGTGACCCGAGGAGGCCACGTCATGTGCCCCACCACCGAGGCCGTACACCGGCCGTACGCGCTGTGCGACTTCTCGCTCGTCTTTCCGCCGGACCCGGGGTGGGTACGTACGGCCAGGGACGCGGTCGGTACGGCGGTGCGGACCGCCGGGCGCGGGCACTTGGCGGACACGGCGCTGCTGCTGACGTCCGAGGTGGTGACGAACGCCGTCAAGGCCTGCCGGGACAGCGGCTGTTCGGAGCCGGTGACGCTGTACGGGGAGTGGCCCTCGCCGGCCACGCTGCGGGTGCTGGTGCACGACGGGGCGCCGGGGCTGCCCGTACGGCAGTGGGGGGAGCAGGAGGCGGTGGGCGGGCGCGGGCTGTACCTGGTCGGGGTCTGTGCCGACGAGTGGGGCGTGTGCCGGCACGGGCCGGGGCACGGGAAGTCGGTCTGGTTCGAGCTGGGGGACTGAAGCGAGGGACCGGGCGGGCCGGAAGACGGCCGCCGTGTGGTGAGGTACATGCCGAAAACGGCGGTGAAACACGCCCGTTTGGGGGAGGGTTGAGGGGTGCGCAAATACTGGGTGGCCGGTGGGGTCGGAGTCGGGCTGGTGCTCTGCTTCCTCGTGCTGCTCGTGGTGGGCACGTACACGGCCGCCGCGGGTCTGGCAGGAGGCGCGGGCCGGGCGGTGGGGCTGGCGAAGGGTGCCGTGCCGGCGTCGTACCAGCCGCTGGTGCAGAAGTGGGGCAATCTGTGCCCCGCCATCAACCCGGCGCTGCTCGCCGCCCAGCTCTACCAGGAGAGCGGCTGGAACCCGCGCGCGCAGAGCCCGGCGGCCGCGCAGGGCATCGCCCAGTTCATCCCCGGCACGTGGGCCTCGCACGGCATCGACGGGAACGGGGACGGCCGGCGGGACGTGTGGGATCCGGCGGACGCGATCCCGTCGGCGGCGTCGTACGACTGCGAGCTGGCGAAGTACGTGAAGGACGTGCCCGGCGACCCGGCGCGCAACATGCTCGCGGCGTACAACGCGGGCGCGTACCGGGTCATCAAGGCGGGCGGGGTGCCGGCGATCAGTGAGACGCAGAACTACGTGCGGATCATCACCACCCTCGCCAAGAGCTTCGCGGCGCCGGTGGGGCGGGTCGCGCCGTCCCGGCAGGCGGCCTCGGCGATCTACTTCGCCCAGGAGCAGCTGGGCAAGCCGTACCTGTGGGGCGGCAACGGCACACCGGAGCACAACGGGCGCTTCGACTGCTCGGGGCTGACGAAGGCGGCGTACCACTCGGTGGGGATCGAGCTGCCGCGGGTGGCGAACGACCAGTGGAACGCCGGGCCGCACCCGAAGCGGGACGAGCTGCTGCCGGGTGACCTGGTGTTCTTCGCGCACGATCTGAACGATCCGCGGTCCATCCACCACGTGGGGATCTACGTGGGCGGCGGTTACATGATCAACGCGCCGTACACGGGCGCGGTGATCCGGTTCGACAAGATCGACACACCGGACTACATCGGTGCGACCCGCGTCACCGAAGATGGCGCGAAAGCGCTGCCCCGACCGAACGCTGCGTGAACATGGGGCCCTGAACTGCGGACATCAGTCTCTCTTCGGTAACGTCCTGGTGATCATCCGGTAGAAGGTGGAACGGCCCGGCGCTCCATCGCGTTTCCTGGGCATGGAGACATGGCGAGGCCGTGGGAATCCGGCCACGCCCGAAGACCACGGGGGTCGGCAGCACTCACACGGCGCTCGCGCGCGCGAAAGGTAAGGGGCCGCGGCAGATGGCTGGACTCGCAATGGACGGGTCGAACCCCGATGTGGACGTGCTCGACGGCATCAACGGCCTCGCGAAGGACGCACCGGAGTGGCTCAACCGCGCCATGAAGTACGTCGGTGAGTACGGCCTCATCGCCGGGCTCGCCGTGCTGTGTCTGATCGCCTGGTGGGGCGCGCGCAAGCGGCCGGACGCGCCGGCCGCGCTGGCGGGCCTGGTCTGGGCGCCGCTGGCGGCCGGGGTGGCGCTGCTGGCCAACATCCCGATCCGGGCGGTGGTGGAGCGGCCCCGGCCGTTCCGGGTGCACGCGGGCCTGGAAGTGCTGGAACCGGGCAAGACCGACTTCTCGTTCGTGAGCGACCACGCGACGCTGACCATGGCGGTCGGTGTGGGGCTGTTCATCGCGCACCGCAAGTACGGGCTGGTCGGTATCGGCCTGGCGCTGCTGGAAGGCTTCTGCCGGGTCTACATGGGCGTGCACTACCCGACGGACGTGATCGGCGGTTTCGCGCTGGGGACGGCGGTGGCGCTGCTGCTGGCGCCGGTGGCGCAGGCGATGCTGATCCCGGTGGCGACGGCGGTGGGGCGCTCGCCCGCCTGGTGGCTCGTCCAGGCCGGCGGGCCGGCGGCCCGCCGGGTCTCCGGGCCGGTGGCGGCGGTACCGCCGGTGTCCCGTACGGAGCGGGACGAGGACCTGGCGGCGTAGCCGGGCGCGGCACGCGTGAAGGGGGAGGCCCGAGGGCCTCCCCCTTGTGCATGCGCGGGGCCGGTGCGCCGGCGTCAGACGGCGGAAGGCGGCCGGTCGGTGCTCACGCGTGCTGCCCGTGGGGGTGGTGCACCGAGTGGATTCGTACGAGGGTCGGGTCGTACGCCTCCGCGATCGCCGCCCCGGCGACGTGCTCGCGGACGCCGGGGCACTGCATCGCTCCGGCGCCCCCCGTCACAGCGCCTGCGGAAATGTCCTGAACAGGCCGTTCGGGTCGTACTTGCGCTTCAGCTCGGTGAGGCGGTCGGCGGCCGGGCCGTAGTAGGACTTCTTCCAGTCGGTCAGGGCCGGGTCCGTGTAGTTCTGGTAGGCCGCGCCCGAGGCGTGGCGCCGCATCGCGCTGTGGATGTCCGCGAGCCAGGCGCTCTGCGCGGAGCCCGTACCGCCCGCCTTCCAGGACGCCAGGTACTGCGCGAGGAAGCGCGAGCGGCGGTGCACGAAGGCGGTGTCGGTGGGCCGGACCCGGTTGACCGCGCCGCCCAGCGCGGTCAGCGACGCGTTGCCGGCGACGCCCTTGCGGCTCGCGGCCTCGATCTGGCCGAGCAGGGCGCGGACGCCGGCCGCGTCGAGCGAGCGGTCGTAGAAGTCGGAGCGGGCCGCGTAGGTCTCGCGGGCGAGCTTGCCGGCGGCGTCGCGGCCGGGGAGGGTGCCGGGCAGGTGGCACTGTTCGGTGGTCTTCGAGGAGCAGCCCGCGTACGACTCCATCGCGTCGAGGTACGAGCTGGGCGTCAGCCGTACCGACGTGGCGGGTCCGGGGCCGCCCGTCCGGTCGGCGAGCTTGTCGACGGCGTTCTGGAGGTCGCCGTACGAGCCCAGGGAGAAGGCGGCGACGGAGACGGTCGGGGTGCCGCCGGGGTGGGCGTCCAGATGGAGGGAGGACCATATCTCGTCGGGCTGGACGGGGCCCCACTCCTGCCAGGAGCGCAGCAGGGCGGTGGCCTTGGACCAGGGCCAGGTCAGGTAGGCCCTGACCGAGCGGGGTGCGGCGTGGGTCGTGAAGCGCAGTTCGGTGACCACGCCGAAGTTGCCGTTGCCGGCGCCGCGCAGGGCCCAGAAGAGGTCGCTGTTGCGCTTGGCGTCGCACTCGACGGTCTTGCCGTCGGCCGTGACGACGGTGGCGGCGACGAGGCTGTCGCAGGTCAGGCCGTACGCGCGGGACGCGACACCGTGGCCGCCGCCGAGGGTCAGGCCCGATATGCCGACGGAGGGGCAGGAGCCGCCGGGGATCGTGACGTGGTGCTTGCCCAGGCCTTCGTAGACCTCGATGAGCTTGGCGCCGGCGCCGATGCGGGTGATGCCGCCGGAGGGCGCGGAGACCTGGTTCAGGGCGGACACGTCGACGATCAGCTTGCCGTTGCCGCTGGACCAACCGGCATATGAGTGACCCCCGTTGCGTATCGCGACGGGGGCGTTGTGGCGGCGGGCGAAGGACAGGCACTCGGCTATGTCGGCGGGATGGCGGACGTAGGCGACGGCGGCGGGCTTCAGGGTGTCGTAACGGGTGTTGTACAGGCGCCGGGCGGCGTCGTACTGGGCCTCGCCGGCGCGGATCAGCTTGCCGTCGAGGCTCTTGCGCAGCGCGTCCCACGACGCCTTGGCGGCCGGCGGCTTGCCCGCCTGCGCGCTGGTGTTGAGGCCGACGCCGCCGGACGCCGTGCCGCCGGGGCTGCTCGCGTGGCCGGTGTCGGTGCTGCAGGCGGTGGTGAGGCCCGCGGTCGCCGCCGCGAGTCCGCCGCCGGCTGCCAGGATCGTGCGCCGCTTCATTGTGAACTGCCCCTTTTGGAACCCTTTGCGGGTCCGCGCGCCGTGGATGACTTCCCCCTACCCAGATGGGACGGGGGCCCGGGGAGGTTCCAGGGGCACGGCCGCGGGGGCGGGGAGGGGCGTGGCAGCGGGCGTCAGGGTGAGGCGCGGCGAGGGGTTCCCGGGCGGGCGCGGCATCGCGTACGGCATGCCCGCCCGGGCCGGCGAGGGGTTCCGCTCACCCCGTCCGGTGGTGCTGTTCCGCGTCCGTCCGTGCCTGGGAGCGGGCCCGGCGGGCCGGGCCGTGCCAGCCGCAGGTGCAGCGGGCCAGGCAGAACGAGCCTCGTTCGGTGGTGGTGGTCCGGTGGTCGGATGCCCCGGAGGGCTGCGCTGTCGCCTCTTGCGCTGTCGGCTCCTGTGCTGCTCGGTCGTGCACGCCGCCACGCTACGCGGCCGGGGTGTACGGGCGTGACGAAGCGGGCTGAACAGTCGTTGAACGGAACGGGTCGTGGTGCTCCGGACAACCGGAACATCCCGGTCCGCCGGTTCACGAGCAGAGCGGCCGAGGGGGCTCGTACGCGATGGTGGTGCAGGACAGGCGAGGCGGCGCCGTCGCGGCCGCCGTGTGCGGGGTGGGCCTGGCGGTCGGGCTGCTCACCACGGGCTGCTCCCCGAACGGAGCGGCGGCCGACGACCACAGCCGCTCCGCAGACGGCCCGGTGGGCGGGTCGGCGGCCGGGCTGCCCTTCACCGACCGTGCCCGCCCGCCGGGCGACCGGGCGTCCGACGGGCCGCGGGAGGCGTCCGGCCCGTCGGCCGCCGGGTTCCCGTCCGGCCGTACGGACTACGCCGCGGCCCTGCGCGCCGGCGCCGACGCGCTGGAGCGGGCCGGCACCTCCCGGGTGCGTACGGAGATGGAGACCGTCAGCGGCGGCACCCGCGTCGCCATCCGGGGCAGCGGCGGCCATGACTACCGCCGGCGGACCGGCCGGCTGAACGTGCGGCTTCCTGACACCGGCGACGGGAGCGGCGCGCAGCGCACGATCACGGAGATCCTCACGCCGTCCGCGCTGTACATGAAGAACCGCGGGGCGGGCGTGCCGGCCGGCAAGTGGGTGCGGGTGGACACCGCCTCGCTGGCCGACGGCAACCTCGTCACCGGCGGCGCGACGGACCCGATGGCCGCCGCGGAGCTGCTGCGCGGTGTGCGGGAGGTGACGTACGAGGGGCGGGAGCGGCTGGACGGCGTGGCGGTGCGGCACTTCAGCGGGACGACGGACATCGGGGCGGCGGCGCGCGCGGCGTCCGCCGCGGTCCGGCCCGCGCTGACCGCGGCGGAAAAAGGCTTCACCACCGACGTGGTGCCCTTCGACGCGTATCTGGACGACGCCGGGCGGCTGCGCAAGGTGCGCCAGCGCTTCCGCTTCGCCAACGGCACGACGGGCGGGACGTCGGTGACCTCCACCACCACGCTGTACGGCTTCGGCGCGCCGGTTCCGGTCCGGCTGCCGGACGGGGACGACATCTACACGGGCAAGGTCGCCGCGACGGGCGGCTGACCCCGGTCGCCGCGGGCGGCCGGGCGCAGTGGCTCCGGGCGGCCGGGGCACGTGACGACGGCGTGTGCGAACTGGCGGAAATGGTCCATCCGTGCCATGCGCGGAGCGTGCGCCCGTACCTACTCTGGGCGGTAACCACCAGAAGAGTGGGGAGGCGCTCGAAGGAGGAGGTGTTGTACGTGGCCGGACACCGCAACTCGACGGTTCAGGACCACGTCGCCCTCGTCGAGATCGACCTGACTGGTGAGTTGATGATCGCGGCAGCCGCCGCGAGCGAGGATCGGCTCAGCTCGGACCGTATCGACGAGGTGCTGGACGTGGACGCGGACCGCGTGCGACCGGGGCACGGGCCCGGGAATTCCGGGTGACCGGGCGGCGGTGCCGGGCGCGACGGTGTGGGGCACCCGTGCGTCCGGCCTCCGCGGTCAGGTGCGCAGCATCCGCTCGATCGCCTTGGTGGCTTCCTTGACCTTCTCGTCGATGGCCTCGGGGCCCTTGACGGCGGCGTCGGCGACGCAGTGCCGCAGGTGTTCCTCCAGGAGCTGGAGGCCGAAGGACTGCAGGCCCTTGGTGCTCGCGGACACCTGGGTGAGTATGTCGATGCAGTACACATCTTCTTCCAGCATGCGCTGGAGGCCGCGGATCTGGCCCTCGATCCGGCGCAGCCTCTTGAGGTGCGCGTCCTTCTGCTGTGCGTAACCGTGGATGCCCAGATCGTGCGCGGTGACGGCGGTGGGGTCGCTTCCGGGAGCGGTTTTCGGCCCGTCGGTGGGGCAGGCCGCGGCGGCTGCGGTGGTGCCGTTGGTGTCGGCGTCCGTGGTCGTCATGGCCATCTCCCGTGGTACGTAGGCATTCCATATACCCCTAGCGGGTATATGGTACAGAAATTCGCAGGCGCGGGCGGTACCCCGTGCAGAGCATGGTGCCCGATGGGCGACACTGAAGGAATGCCGGTTAGCAGTGGCTGGATGATGCGCCTAGCATCAACTCGACCGAATCCGATGCACCCCGAGGATTTCACGTGCGCTTTCGTCTGACCCCCAGGGAGACGAGCTTCTACGACATGTTCGCCGCGTCCGCGGACAACATCGTCACAGGCTCCAAGCTCCTGATGGAACTGCTCGGGGCGGACGCCTCCGCGCGGACAGAGATCGCCGAGAGGATGCGGGCTGCGGAGCACGCGGGGGACGACGCGACCCACGCGATCTTCCACCAGCTGAACTCCTCCTTCATCACGCCGTTCGACCGCGAGGACATCTACAACCTCGCGTCCTCGCTCGACGACATCATGGACTTCATGGAAGAGGCCGTCGATCTCGTCGTCCTCTACAGCATCGAGGAGCTGCCCAAGGGCGTCGAGCAGCAGATCGAGGTCCTGGCGCGGGCGGCGGAACTGACCGCCGAGGCGATGCCGAACCTGCGGACGATGTCCAACCTCACCGAGTACTGGATCGAGGTCAACCGCCTGGAGAACCAGGCCGACCAGATCCACCGCAAGCTGCTCGCGCACCTGTTCAACGGCAAGTACGACGCCATCGAGGTGCTCAAGCTCAAGCAGATCGTGGACATCCTGGAAGAGGCGGCCGACGCCTTCGAGCATGTCGCCAATACGGTCGAGACGATCGCGGTCAAGGAGTCCTGACCTCCGGTGGACACCTTCGCGCTCATCGTGACCATCGGGGTCGCGCTCGGATTCACGTACACCAACGGCTTTCACGACTCCGCGAACGCCATCGCGACCTCGGTCTCCACGCGGGCGCTGACCCCGCGGGCGGCGCTGGCGATGGCCGCGGTGATGAACCTCGCCGGTGCCTTCCTGGGCAGCGGGGTCGCCAAGACGGTCAGTGAGGGACTGATCTCGACGCCCGAGGGCTCCAAGGGGATGGGCATCCTCTTCGCGGCCCTGGTCGGCGCGGTGGTCTGGAACCTGGTCACCTGGTACTTCGGACTGCCGTCGTCGTCCTCGCACGCCCTGTTCGGCGGCATGGTGGGCGCGGCGCTGGCGGGCGGTACGACCGTCTACTGGTCGGGCGTCATAGAGAAGATCGTCGTTCCGATGTTCCTCTCGCCCGTGATCGGCCTGGTCCTCGGCTATCTCGTGATGGTCGTGATCATGTGGCTGTTCCGGAAGTCCAACCCGCACAAGGCGAAGCGCGGCTTCCGCATCGCGCAGACGGTCTCGGCGGCCGGCATGGCGCTCGGGCACGGCCTCCAGGACGCCCAGAAGACCATGGGCATCGTGGTGATGGCGCTGGTCATCGCGGACGTGCAGAGCGCCGGCGACGCCATCCCGGTCTGGGTGAAGATCGCGTGTGCGCTGACCCTGTCGCTGGGTACGTACGCGGGCGGCTGGCGCATCATGCGTACGCTCGGCCGGCGGATCATCGAGCTGGACCCGCCGCAGGGCTTCGCGGCCGAGACGACCGCGGCGTCCGTCATGTACACCGCCTCGTTCATGTTCCACGCGCCGATCTCCACCACCCATGTCATCACCTCGGCGATCATGGGTGTGGGCTCGACCAAGGGCACCCGTGCGGTGCGCTGGGGCGTGGCCAAGAACATCGTCATGGGCTGGTTCATCACCATGCCCGCCGGCGCGGCGGTGGCCGCCCTGTGCTACTGGGCCGTCCACCTCGTGTTCGCCTGATCCGGCGCGGCCCACGGGCCGTGCATTCTTGTGGGCCCGCCCTCCGGCACCGGAGGGCGGGCCCTCGTCCTTGCGGTGGCACCGCCATGCAGCACCGCAGGACGCGCGGGGGCCGGCCGGACACGGGCTCTCACCGGACCGGCCGGGGACCGCTCACCGGACCGGCCGGGCCTCTCTCACCCGGCCGGCCGGGGCCGGCTCACCCGAAGCGGCCGGAGATGTAGTCCTCCGTGGCCTGGACCGACGGGTTGGAGAAGATCCGCTCGGTGTCGTCGATCTCGACCAGCTTGCCCGGCTGGCCGACCGCGGCCAGGTTGAAGAAGGCCGTACGGTCCGAGACGCGCGCCGCCTGCTGCATGTTGTGCGTCACGATGACGATCGTGAACCGTTCCTTCAGCTCGCCGATCAGGTCCTCGATGGCGAGCGTGGAGATCGGGTCGAGGGCCGAGCACGGCTCGTCCATCAGCAGGACCTGCGGCTCGACCGCGATGGCGCGGGCGATGCACAGCCGCTGCTGCTGGCCGCCGGACAGGCCGGAGCCGGGCTTGTTCAGCCGGTCCTTGACCTCGTTCCAGAGGTTGGCGCCCTTGAGGGACTTCTCGACGACGTCGGTCAGCTCGGACTTCTTCTTCACCGTGCCGTTCAGGCGCAGGCCCGCCGCCACGTTGTCGAAGATCGACATGGTGGGGAACGGGTTCGGGCGCTGGAAGACCATGCCGACCGTACGGCGTACCGCCACCGGGTCCACGCCGCTGCCGTACAGGTTCTCGTCGTCCAGCATCACCTTGCCCTCGACACGGCCGCCCGGGGTGACCTCGTGCATCCGGTTCAGGGTGCGCAGGAACGTGGACTTGCCGCAGCCCGAGGGGCCGATGAACGCGGTCACCGAGCGGGGCTCGACGGTCATGGAGATGTCGTCGATGGCCCGGTGGCTGCCGTAGTACGCGGAGAGGCCGCTGACGTCGATTCGCTTGGCCATGGAAATCACTGCTTCTTTCTATCGCTGGAGTCAGCGGCCGGTCCTGGGGGCCTTCCAGCGGGCGATGCCGCGGGCCACCAGGTTGAGGATCATGACGAAGGCGATCAGGACGAGCGCCGCGCCCCAGGCGCGGTCGTACGCCGCGTCGGTGCCGATCTGCCACTGCTGGAACACGTACAGCGGCAGCGACTGCTGGGCACCTTCGAAGGGGTTGGTGTTGATCAGCTTCGCGCCCCAGACCAGCAGCAGTACGGGCGCGGTCTCACCGGTGATACGGGCGACGGCCAGCATCACGCCGGTGGCGATACCGCCGATCGAGGTGGGCAGCACCACCTTGAGGATGGTGCGCCACTTGGGCACGCCCAGGGCCAGCGACGCCTCGCGCAGCTCGTTGGGGACCAGCTTGAGCATCTCCTCGGTGGAGCGCACGACCACCGGCATCATCAGGATGGCCAGCGCCATCGCGCCGGCGAAGCCGGACGGGCCGAAGCCGAGGATCAGGATCCACACCGACAGGATGAACAGGCCGGCCACGATCGAGGGGATGCCGGTCATCACGTCGACGAAGAAGGTGACGGCCTTGGCGAGCGTGCCGCGCCCGTACTCGACCAGGTAGATCGCGGTGAGCAGGCCGATCGGCGCGGCGATCAGGGTGGCCAGGCCCACCTGCTGGAGGGTGCCGATGAGGGCGTGGTAGATGCCGCCGCCGGCCATCGCGTCGGGCAGGTTGCCCATCGAGTGGCTGAGGAAGTATCCGTCGACGACCTTCGCGCCGCGGGCGAGCGTCTCCCAGATGAGGGAGGCCAGCGGGATCACGGCCAGCAGGAAGCAGATCCAGACCAGGCTGGTGGCCAGGCGGTCCTTGGCCTGCCGGGTGCCTTCGACGGCCGCGGCGAGCAGGAAGGTACCGAGGACGAACAGCAGGGCGGCGATCAGGCCCCACTGGACGCGGCTCTCCAGGCCGGCCGCCAGGCCGATGCCGCAGCCCACGGCGGCCGCCGCCACGGCGAGGCCGGCCGGTGCCCAGCGGGGCAGCCGGGGCTGCTTGAGCGAGACCGGAAGCGGCGCGCTGTCGGCGACGGGCCGCCGCGCGGTGACCGTGTTACTCATGCGTTGGCCCCCGAGTACTCCTTGCGGCGGGCGATGATCAGGCGGGCCGCGCCGTTGACGAGCAGCGTGATGACGAAGAGGACGAGGCCGGAGGCGATCAGGGCGTCCTGCCCGAACTCGTCGGCCTCGCTGAACTTGCTGGCGATGTTCTGGGCGAAGGTGCCGCCGCCCGGGTCCAGCAGGCTGGTGTTGATCAGGAAGCTGGGGGACAGGACGGTGGCCACGGCCATCGTCTCGCCGAGCGCGCGGCCCAGGCCCAGCATCGAGGCGCTGATGATGCCGGAGCGGCCGAACGGCAGCACCGACATCCGGATGACTTCCCAGCGGGTCGCGCCGAGCGCGAGCGCGGCCTCCTCGTGCATCTTCGGCGCCTGGAGGAAGACCTCGCGGCTGACGCTGGTCACGATCGGCAGGATCATGATCGCGAGCAGGATGCCGACGGTGAACAGCGACCGGGCGGCCCCGTGCCCGTAGGCGAAGATGCCGGTCCAGCCGAGGTAGGTGTCCAGCCAGCTGGACAGGCCGGTCAGGTGCGGTACGAGGAAGAGGGCGCCCCACAGGCCGTAGATGATGCTGGGGACGGCGGCGAGCAGGTCGATGACGTACCCGAGCGGGGAGGCCAGGCGGCGCGGCGCGTAGTGGGAGATGAACAGCGCGATGCCGACCGCGACCGGGACCGCGATGACCATCGCGATCACCGAGCTGACGACGGTGCCGAAGGCGAGGACGGCGATGCCGAACTGCGGCTCGGGGCCCGAGGTCCGCCAGTCGAAGTAGGTCAGGAAGTTCGCGTGGTCGCCGGAGACGGCGATCACGGAGCGGACGGTGAGGAAGGCCGCGATGGCGGCCATGATCACCAGGAGGGCGATGCCCGAGCCGCGGGAGAGGCCGAGGAAGATCCGGTCTCCGGGGCGGACCGCCTTGCCGGACACCGGGGAGGCGGCGGGCGCGGCCGGTGGCGGGGGTGGGGCGCTGGATATCGAGGGTGCTGAGTTCATGGTTTCTCCGGTCTGCGGAGCCCGGCGGGGGCTCCTGGCGCGGCGGTGCACCGGACGGGCGGCGGCCTGCGGGGTTGCGGGCCGCCGCCCGGTGGGTCAGGAGAGCGAGGAGACGGCCGAGCGGACCTTGTCGGCGATCTCGGTGGGCAGCGGCGCGTAGCCCAGCTCCTTGAGGGCGTTCTGGCCGTCCTTGCTGGAGATGTAGGTCAGGAAGGACTTGGTGGCGGGCAGGGTCTCCGCCTTGTTGCCCTTGTCGCAGGTGATCTCGTACGTGACCAGGGTGATCGGGTAGGCGCCCTCGGCCTTGGTGGTGTAGTTCAGCTTCAGGGCCAGGTCGCTGCCCTTGCCGACCTGCTTGGCCTCGGCGATGGCCTGGGAGGCGTTGTCGACGGTGGCCTCGACGGGGGCCTTGGCGCCGGTGTTCAGCTTGACCGTGTCGATCTTGCCGGCGGTGGCGTACGACAGCTCGAAGTAGGAGATCGCGCCGCTGGTCTGCTTGACCTGCGAAGAGACGCCGGCCGAGCCGGACGCGGCCTGGCCGCCCTTGCCCTCCCAGGTCTTGCCCGGCTCGTGCTTCCAGGCGCCGGGCGCGGCGCCCTTGAGGTACTTGGTGAAGTTGTCGGTGGTGCCGGAGTCGTCCGAGCGGTGGAACGCCTGGATCTTCAGGTCCGGCAGCTTGGCGTCCGGGTTCAGCTTCTTGATCGCCTCGTCGTTCCAGTTGGTGATCTCCGTGTCGAAGATCTTGGCGAGCGTCGGCGCGTCCAGGACCAGGCTGTCCACACCGGGCACGTTGTAGCCGACCGCGATCGGGCCGCCGACCATCGGCAGGTTGATCGCCTGGCCGCCCTTGCAGATCTTCTTGGACTTCTCGACCTCCTCGGGCTTGAGCGCCGAGTCGGAGCCCGCGAAGGCGGTCTGGCCCTGGAGGAAGGTGGTGATGCCCGCGCCGGAGCCGGTGGGCTGGTAGTTGATGCTGGTGTCCTTGCAGGCGCCCGAGTAGGCCTGCACCCAGGCGTCCATGGCGTTCTTCTGCGCGGACGAGCCGGAGGCGAGCAGCTTGCCCTTGCCCTCGCACTTGACGTTGCCGGTCTTCGCCGCCGAGGCCGCACCGCCGCCACCACTGGTGTCGTCGGAGCCGCACGCCGACAGGGCCAGGGCACCGGTGACGGCGAGAGCGCCGACGGCGAGGGCGCGAACCCGGTTCTTGCGCTGCAGCTGCTTCACTGTCGTGAGTTCCTTCCTGGGGCGCGCCGCTTCTTCGGCGTGCGGGGTGGAGATATGGGTGGTCGCCGGCGCGGCGACCGGGTCGTGACGGTGGGGTCACTGTGCGGCGGCCGCAGGGGTCGGGCAAGAGTCGCCGGGGCGGTCCGCCCGGTGGTTCAGCAATGCCGTGCGGCGTTCGCTCCCACGGAGTGGCGCGCCGCTCGGTACGGCCGAAATTAGGCAGATCAGGTGAAGCCGCCGATGGAGGAGAGTGAACGCAGGGTGAACCTCGGCCGTCGGATGGGGGCGGCCGGCGGACGGCCCGGAATCCTCGGCCTCGCTCTGTCGGATTACCCGCGGGTATGGCAGCATCCGCGCCAGCGGAGGTGCACGAATCGGTGCGGAACGACCGGAGGTGGCTGGTGGGGCGGCAGGGGGCAGGGCGGGGCAAGAGCGGTACGTACGGCAAACGCGGCGTAGCGGACCGTACGGGTGCGGCGGGCGTGCCGCGGCGGGCGGGCGCGGGGAGCCGGGCGGGGGATCGGAGCCGTGCGGGCGCGGGGCGCCGGCGGGGTGTGCGGGGGCTGCGCGGCGCGGTGGTGGCGGCCACGGCGGTGGTGCTGGCGGTGACCGGCGTTCTCGGCGGGGCTCCGGCCGCGTACGCCGATCCCGGGCCGGGCGTGTCCGAAAAGCGCCTCGAAGAGGTCCGCAAGGAGCTCGAAGGGCTCTACCGCACGGCGGAGCAGGCCACCGAGGCGTACAACGCGGCGAAGGAGCAGGTCGCCCTCCAGCAGAAGGAGATCGTCAAGCTGGCGCGGACCATCGACCGCACGCAGCGGCGGATGGACGAACTCAAGCGCCAGGCGGGCGCGCTGGCCAGCGCGCAGTACCGGGGCGGCGGCATTCCCCCCGAGGCCCGGCTGATGCTCAACAAGGACCCGGAGGCCTTCCTCGACAACGCCACGCTGGTCCGCAAGGGCCAGCACGCGGCGAAGGACCTGAGCGACCAACTCGCGCGGACGAAGAACGCGTTGGAGGGGTACGCGCAGGACGCCACCGACCGCTGGGAGCGGCTGGAGGAGAACCGCAGGAAGACCGAGGCCGCGCAGCTCGACGTCCGTCAGAAGATCGAGGCCGCGCAGGCACTGGAGTCACGGCTGGCCGCCGAGGAGAAGGAGCGGCTGAAGAAGCTGGAGGACGCGCGGGCGCTCCAGGAACAGCAGAAGTGGCTGGATTCCGGCGTACTGAAGGACATCGGCGCGCACGCCTCGACAGCCGGCAAGAAGGCGCTGGCGTACGCGACTTCGCAGATCGGCAAGGACTACGTGTGGGGTGCGGAGGGGCCGGACACCTTCGACTGCTCGGGCCTGACGATGCGGGCCTGGCAGGCGGGCGGCCGGGAGATCCCGCGGACGTCGCAGGAGCAGTGGCGGCAGCTGCCGCGCATCGCCCTGAAGGACATGCGCCCCGGCGACCTGATCATCTACTACCCCGACGCGAGCCATGTCGGTATGTACGTCGGGGACGGCGCGATCGTGCACGCGCCGCGGCCGGGCCGGCAGATCACCGTCACCGGGGCCGGTTCGATGCCGGTCCTCGGGGTGGTGCGGCCCGACAAGTAGGGGCGGCGCGGCGGCGTGCGGCGGTGTTCGCGGCCCTGTACGGAGCGTGAGACCCACGTGCGTTTCGTCACGGAGCGCCGGGGGCCAACCCGACGCTGCCGGGGTGATGTTCGTCATTCCGCATCCGCGCTTGCCCAGGTCACCGGCTGTGTGGGGGACGGCATATGACAAGTGCGGAGTGCCTTCGGCCATTCCGTAAGGCTCCGCGCTAGCGCTATGGTCGCCTCTCGGTGCCCGGTGGCGCACCGCCCGGACGGACCGCCGGGCGGCGGCGGAACCGGGCACAGTGGCGCGCCGTTCGGCGGGCCGCTGCACCCTCGGGGGGAGGGAAGGAAGCAGAGCATGTCCGTACCCATTCCGCGTCAGCGGACGGCCGTGCTGCCGCAGGAGGCAGCGCCGGCGGGCGACGCGCGCGACGGCGCGGCGGCAGCGGCCGGACCGGCGGCGGTGCCCGCGGACGCCACGGGCCTCCAGGACACCTCTGCCGCCCCGGAAGCCGCGGAAAGCACCTCCGCCGCCCCCTCGGAAGCCCCTGCGCCCGCCGCCCGCTCCGCGGACACCGGCCTGACCCTGCTGCTCATAGGCGAGGACCCCACCAGCTCCGTGCCCGAGATGCGGGACGGACAGGGCCGCCGGGTCCGCGTCCGTACGGCCCGCAACCTCACCGAGGCGGAGCGGCTGCTCACCGACGACGTGCACTGCATCCTGCTCGACCTGGCGCCCGCGGGCGCGCGGGACCGTACGGACGCGCCCATGGCGCAGGAGGACGGCACCCACGACGAGCTGGACGCCCTGCGCGCGGTGCTGCGGCTGGCCCCCTCCCACGCCGTCCTCGCGCTCACCTCCGAGGCCGACGCCGAACGGGCCGCCGAAGCCGTACGCGTCGGCGCGCAGGACTACCTCTTCCGCGACGAACTCGACGGCGCGGTCCTCGGCCGGGCGGTGCGCTACGCCGTCGAGCGCAAGCGCGCCGACCTCGCGCAGCGCCAGCTCACCGAGTCACGGATGCTGGCCCAGGAGAACCGCCGCCTGGAGCGCGGCCTGCTGCCCACACCGCTGCTGGACGGCTCCGACCTGCGCTTCGCCGCCCGCTACCGCCCCGGTCGCAGCCGCGCGCTGCTCGGCGGCGACTTCTACGACACCGTACGGACGGCCGACGGCACCGTGCACGCGATGATCGGCGACGTCTGCGGCCACGGCCCGGACGAGGCCGCGCTCGGCGTGGAACTGCGCATCGCCTGGCGCGCGTTGACCTTCGCCGGACTGTGCGGCGACGCCCTGCTGTCCACCCTCCAGAAGGTCCTGGAGCACGAGCGCGCCGACGACGAGATCTTCGCGACGCTGTGCCTGGTGGACATCGCGCCGGACGGGCGGCGCGCCGGAGTCTGGCTGGCCGGCCACCCCGCGCCGCTGCTCGTCCGCTCCGGCGGGGCGCCGCGGCTGCTCCCGTACGAGGACGGCGGCCCGGCCCTGGGCCTGCTGCCGCGCGCCCGCTGGCCGCGCCGCCAGGTCGCGCTGGGCGGCGCCTGGAGCCTGATGATGTACACGGACGGCCTGATCGAAGGGCGCGTCGGCAACGGCAACCAGCGCCTCGGCCAGGAGGGCATGGCCGAGCTGGTGGGCCGCCGGATGGCCGCCGGACTGCGCGGCGAGGAACTGCTGGACGCCGCGGTCACGGAGGTGCGGGACCTCAACGGCGGGGAACTGACGGACGACGTGGCCGTCCTCCTGCTGGACCGCGGACGCGTGGCGAACTGACGCCCGCGCGCGGCGCCCGGTGTTCGCCGCTACGGCGCGCCGCACCCGGTGTTCGCCGCTGCCTACCGCCCGCCGTTGAACGGCCCGTACGGCCCGTCCGAGCTGGAGCCGCCGCGGCGCGGGCCCCGGCCGCCGGCGATGCCCTTGAGCGCGGGCCGCACGTCGACCGTGTAGACGATCACGGCGATGAGCCCGATGATCGGCAGGAACGACATCAGCGGCAGCAGGAACAGCAACGCGGTGGCCAGCACCAGGAAGACCAGCCACATGCCCTTGGTCTGCTTGTCGGCCGCCCGGTAGGCGTCCTCCCGCCGTACGGCGGCGTCGACGAGCATCACGGCGGCGTACACGGCCAGCACCAGCTGCACCCAGCTCAGCACGTTCTGGAACCCGTAGATCAGCACTGCCACCACCCGTTCGACTCGGTCCGCCGTCGGCCCACCGTACCCGGAGAACGGGCCGGACACGCGTGGCGTGCCCGGCCCGCCGTACCGGTTTGCTACTTGTCGTTCTCACCCGGCGCGGTGGTCTTCTTCGCCGTGGTCTTCTTGGCGGCCGGCGCCTTCTTGGCCGTGGCGGTCTTCGCCTCGGTGTCGCCGCCGGCCGTGGGCCCGGTCACGGTCTCCGCCACGGGCTCCTGCTTCGGCTCCTGGCGGGGCTCCGGCTCGATCGCGACCGCGAGGTCCTCGGTGGCCTCGGCGGTCTCGCTGCGCCAGTTCTGCACCGCGCCGCGGCCGCGCTCGGCCAGCTCCTCATAGCTCTCCCGGGCCTTGACCGCGGTCTCGGCGACCCGGCCGACACCCTGGAGCGCCAGGTCCTGCGCCTGCTGGCTGAGCTTCTTGAAGTCGGCGTCCAGCAAGCTCAGCTGACGGGTGATCCAGTCCTGCGCCTCCTTCGCCTCCTTGGTGACGCGGTCCTGCACGGTCTTCGGGTCGGTGTTGCGGACGGCCTCGAAGCGCTTGGGGGCCTCCTCGCGCACCTTCTCGACCCACTCCGGAAGCTCCTTGGCCTTCTCGGCGGCGAGGTCCACGGTGCCGGCGAGGAAGTACAGCGGAGTCGGGTCGGTCAGGGCCTTGCGGACGTCATCGGTGATGGCCATGGCGTGGTTCCTCCTGGAATCGGTGGTCGGTCGCTCAGGTGGCGTGCGGGTCGCCGTCGGCCTCTCGGGCGTCCGGAGCGGTCTCCTGCGCCGTCGCGCCACCGCTCTCGCCGCGCCCGCTCTCGTGTCCGTTCTCCTTGCGGAAGGACTCGTAGATCTGCAGCAGCACCTGCTTCTGCTTCTCGGTCAGCGCGGGGTCGGTGAGGATCGCGGTGTGCACCTCGACCCCGTCCACCTTCCGCTCGTCGAGGATCCCGGCCTGCACGTACAGCGTCTCGGCGGAGATCCGCAGCGCCTTGGCCAGCTGCTGCAGGATGTCCGCGCTCGGCTTGCGCAGCCCGCGCTCGATCTGACTGAGATACGGATTGGACACCCCGGCGGCATCCGCGAGCTGCCGCAGGCTCAGCTGCGCATTGCGCCGCTGCTCCCGCAGGAACTCGCCGAGATTGCCGACGTTGAGTGATGCCATACCCCGATGGTGCGCCATCGTGCTAACTATTGCAAGCGGGTGCTAGCAAAAGTGGCGGTGGCCGGCGTCGAGCAGCCGGTGGGCGTCGGTGACGCGTGCGAACGGGAACGTCCCCTGCACGTGGACCCGTGGACCCGTGGACCCGGAGACCGCCCTGTTCGACGAGTGCGACGAGCCCTCGCAGGGAGGCCGGGTCGGGGTCGACGGCGATGCCGCTGGAGCGCAGGCCGGCCGCCGCGGGCCTGGCGGCCGGCTCCGTGTCCTCCTCGGCGACCGCCGTCACCAGGTGACCGCCCGGGCGGAGCACGCCGAGTGAGCGCCCGGCGGTGTCGCCGCCGAGCGTGTCGAGCACGGCGTCGATGTCGCGGGCCACCTCGGCACGTGCGAGAGCGGCGCCGGCGTGCGTGCCGGATGCAGCGCCGGCGCCGACACGACCTCGGCGTACGCGCTCGCCGGCCGCGGGAACAGCTGCATCCCGAACACCTCGTCGCCGGGCCTCAGCCGCCACGTTCCCGATGCGTCCTCGACCACGCTTCCAGCGGGTTCAGCCCGATCGCCTGGACGCGGACGAGCACGCCGGTCGGGAGGGGCCCGGGGCTCGGGCGCGTCCACGACGGTGAGCACTTCGGGATGTCTCGCCGGCCGTCCGGCGCGGCCGGCGGCATCTCCCGCAAGGTGCTCACCTGGACACTCCGACGGCTCGCAGCGCACGGACTCGTCCGCCGCCAGGCCTACGCCGAGGTGCCACCCCGCGTCGAGTACGAACTCACCCCGCTCGGTGCGACGCTGATCGAGCCGATCCACGTGCTGACCGGATGGGCGAGGGCGAACGGCGGCGCGGTGCTCTACGCGCTCGACGCGCTCGACGCCGCCGGTCCCGAACCGGTCGCCCGGAGCGGCTGAGGCCGAGCGACCGAGGCCAGGCGACCGAGGCTCGAACGAGACGGCCGGCTGCGCATCGCCGGTAGCTGCTGCTCACGCCGGCGCGGGCGCGATCGCGGCTGTGCGGCGGCGCTTGTAGTACGCGACGGTCAGCACGGCCAGCAGCGGGCCCCACAGGGGCAGCGGTGCGTAGCAGAGGCGGTACCAGGCGAGCGCCCAGCCGGTGGCCAGGGACGGGTGGTCGGCGGGCAGCTGGACGCCTTGGATCGTGGTGCCCCTGATCTCGGAGACGGTGAACAGGAGGGTGAAGACGAGGATGAGGAACGCGGCCCCGATGGCCGCCGGGACGACCGCGGCCGCTGTCGGGACCTGGCGGCCGCGAAGAAACGGAACCCAGTGCGGGAACACCTCGCCCCAGCGGGCGATCAGGCCGATCGCGGTGAAGGCGAGGACTTCGGAGAGGACCGACAGGAAGACGACGTACAGCCGCTCACCGAGCCCGATGCCCTCGTCGAATGCGGCCGGCAGTCGCCAGATGCCGGCGGGCAGGACCGTGAAAGGCACTGCCCAGGCCACGCGTTGTAGGCGTCGCGACACTCCGGGCACGGGGTCGTGCGCGGCCCGCCATGCGGCGCGGAACCGCCCGGGACGGACGGCAGTGGGTTCTTCGGTGGAGCGGGGCGCCTGCATGCTGGGTCCTCGGTCGCGTGGTCCGGAGCTGATCCGTTCGGTCCTGACGATGCCAGTCAGGGGTGCGCCGGGGATCGCCCTGAGGGCTCAACTCGGCTCCCCCTGACGGCCGAAGCGGCGGTGCGTCCGCAGGACGAGGGTGGGGTGTCGGGGATGTCGGGGGCGTCGAAGGGCGTCGGGGCATCGGAGGCAGGATGTGACATGGGGGGTGGGCGGTTGGCAGCATGCCGCGCATGGTTGTCGGGGAGCAGCAGGGTGAGTGGGTCACGGTCGTGGCCAACAGGCCGGAGCGGTACCACTGGGTGCTGGCCGGTGTCATCGTCGGGGTCGGGTTGCCGGCCGGGCTCTTGTCGGGGTCGGTCGACCTCCTTGTCGCCGCGGGCACGGCGCTCGTGTGCGTGCTCGTCCTGGCCCGGATCGGCCATGCGTGCAGCGTCACCGTGACGGGCCAGGAGGTGCGGCGCCGCGGAGTCTTCGGCAGGACACGCCGCATCCCCCGCGGGGACATCGCCACCGTGCTGCACGCCCCGCACCTGGACCTCGGCAACAACCAGCGCGCGGACTGGCTGGCGCTGCTGGACGGGCACGGCAGGCCGCTGCTGCGGCTCTCCAGCCAGAACATCTGGCCGCGGGCAGGGATCGAGCGGCTGCGTGACGCCGTGGGCGGGCCCACCGTGCGCACCGTGCCGATCGTCAGGATGCCGCACGCGCAGGCCCGCACGGTGCGCGAGCGCTTCCCGCTGGCGATGCCGTACCGCGTGGCCCACCCGAACATCTTCGGCTGCGCCTTCGCCGCGCTGCTCGTCGCCGGCATCGCGGCCGGCGTGATCATTTTCGCGGTGCTGAACCCGTAGCGGCCCGGCGGTCGTCAGCGGGGCGGGGGCGCCGGGGCCGCCGATCCGTCGCGGCGCGGGGTTTCGGCCAGCGCGCTCCGGGCCGCGTCGAGGATGTTGCCGAACGTGCGCGTGATGACCGGCCGCGCGACGTGCCGGGTGAGGAAGCCGCCGACCAGGGGGACGGGGATCTCGGCGCGGGTGGTCCAGCGGACGTGGGTGCCGGCCGGGGTCTCGGTGAAGGTCATCCGGCCGAGTTCGTGCCGGGACGGCGGCAGGCTGCGCTCGACGACGTATTCGGTGGCGTACGGCGGGTCGTAGTGCGTGATGCGTTCCCGGAACCAGCCGATCAGCCAGAGGTGGCTGCGCACCGCGCCGACGCCGTACGGTGCCGTCTCCCCGTGCCGGGTCAGGCGGCAGCGCAGCACCAGGGGTGAGCGGGTGTAGTGGGTGGTCGTGGTGAGCCAGTCGAACACCGCCGCGATCGGGGCGTCGATGTCGCGTTCCACGGTCATGGTTTCCACGGCTGGGCTCCTCCTCTGTCGAGTGTGCGCACCGCGTCCGCGTGGTGCAGCTTGTCCGGGTTGCGTACGCCGTACATGCCGGTGATCCGGCCGTCGCGGACCTCGAAGGCGACCAGCCAGTCGAGGCCGCCGTCCGTCATGAACCGGGCCGCGGCCATGCCGTTGTACGTGGCGGGCTCGACGCGGGCCGTGGCGGCGCTGGTGCGGTACGCGCCGAGCACGAACCGGGCGACCTCGGTGCGGCCGGTGACCGGGCGGCGGGCGGCGGTCGCCTTCCCGCCGCCGTCGGAGAGGACCACGACGTCGGGCGCCAGCAGGTCCATCAGTGACTGGATGTCGCCGGTCGCCGCCGCGGCCAGGAACCGCTGGACGATCTCCCCGGTGACCTGGGAGACCGGCTCGTAGCGGCGCCGCCGCGCGTGGACGTGCCGGCGGGCGCGGTGGGCGGTCTGCCGTACGGCGACCTCGCTCTTGCCGATCGAGGCGGCGATCTCGCCGTGGGTGTACCCGAACACCTCGTGCAGGACGAACACCGCGCGCTCGGTCGGGTTCAGCGTCTCCAGGACGAGCATCATGGCCATCGACACCGACTCGGCCAGCACCGCGTCCTCGCTCACCCCCGGCGCCGTACGGATCGGCTCGGGGAGCCACATCCCGACGTACTCCTCGCGCCGCGCCTTGAGCGCACGCAGGTGATTGAGCGCCTGCCGCGTCACCGTACGGACGAGGTAGGCGCGCGGATGCCCGACCGTGGCCGGGTCGACCGCGCTCCACCGCAGGTAGCTCTCCTGCAGTACGTCCTCGGCGTCGGCGGCGCTGCCCAGCATCTCGTAGGCGATGGTGAACAGCAGCGGCCGGTGTGCGGTGAAGGCGTCCTCCGTCACGGTTCACCCCCGTCGTGTGCGTGGACCGGCATCCGGTGTGGCCCCTCCGGCATGGTGTCCGGCTCCTCTCCTCGGCGTCATGGAGACACGTCGCGCCGGCGAAGCGTGACAGACCGGCGGTGTGGTCCAGCTCACACCACTGCCCGGACCGGCCGGGGGACCGTACCGGCGGCCTCAGGGCGTCCCGGCCGGCCTGGTGCCCACCGCGACGGTGGCGCTGAGGTCGTCGTCCGTCGCCAGCCGGGTGACGAGGCCGTGGCGGCGGAAGGCTTCGAGGGTGTCCGGGGCCTGGCGTTCACTGGTCTCGATCAGGAGGTGGCCGCCGGGGGCGAGCCACCGGAGCGCGCCGGCCGCGACCCGGCGCTGTACGTCGAGGCCGTCCGTCCCGCCGTCGAGCGCCACCCGGGGCTCGTGGTCGCGGGCTTCCGGGGGCAGCAGGCCGATGGCCTCGGTCGGTACGTAGGGGGCGTTGACGACGAGGAGGTCGACGCGGCCGCGCAGGGCGGGCGGCAGCGGTGCGTAGAGGTCGCCTTCGTACACCTGGCCGGTGGCGGGCGGGATGTTGCGGCGGGCGCAGCGTACGGCGGCGGGTTCGATGTCGGTGGCGTGCAGGTCGATGCGGGGAGGCGGGGCCGTGCCGGTGGCAGCGGCAGTGGCGGGGGCCCCGGTGGCGGGGCCGCTCAGGGCGGCGGCCAGGGCCGCGCCGACGGCGCCCGTACCGCAGCACAGGTCGACGACGACGGGCCGCGGACCGGCCGCGTCACGCGCGCGGACGAGCGCGGCGGCCTGGCCGACGAGGAATTCGGTACGGCGGCGGGGGACGAAGACGCCGGGGTCGACGGCGATCCGCAGACCGCAGAACTCGGCCCACCCGACGACCTGTTCGAGGGGCAGGCCGGCGATCCGGCGGTCCGCCATGGCGGCCAGGTCGGAGGGGGTGCGGGCGGTGGCGGCGAGGAGTTGTGCCTCGTCCTCGGCGAAGACGCAGCCGGCCGCCCGGAGTCTGGTGACCAGACCGGTGAGGGACGCGGCGGCGGGGGAAGACAGCGGAAGTGACATGCGCGATCGGGCCTTTCGGGGAGCCGAAGGGCGCTCTCGCGGTCACCTGCCTCGGAGGGACCGTACAGCCGTGAGGTGAGAGCACCCGGCTTGGACAGCGGTAATGGGTCTCACCTCCTTGGTCGTCCACTGTGTGGGCTGGTCACCTTACCCGAAGCGGGCAGCCGCGGGCGGGAACGGCGGCGCGGACCGGGGCACCGGCGGGGGCGCGACCGCACGGCCCGGGACACCGGCAGGGGGCGCGCGGCGGCGCGCTTCGCCCCGGCCGGGCCGTCGCCGGTCTCGACGTGGCGGTGCCGGGGCTGGAGGGTGGAGGCGGGGTGCCTTCGCGCGAGGCGGCGACCGGGGGGTCGCCGTGGGGCGGGGCCGGAGAGGCGGGCGGCGATGGCGGGTGCCGGAAATCCCTACATGCGGGGGCTGTTCGCCCCGGTGCGGGAGGAGACCACCGCGTACGAGATGGCCGTGACCGGCCGGATCCCGGAGGAGCTGGACGGGCGGTACGTGCGCAACGGGCCCAATCCGCTGGGGGTGGACGACCCGGCGGCGTACCACTGGTTCAGCGGCGACGGCATGCTGCACGGCGTGCGGCTGCGCGGCGGCCGGGCCGAGTGGTACCGCAACCGCTGGGTGCGCTCCGACGCGATGGCGCTGCGCCTGGGCGAGAAGATTTTGCACGGGCCGCGCCACCTGGACATGGACTTCGCCCCGAACACGCACGTCACCCGCTTCGCCGGGCGCCTGCTCGCCCTGGTCGAGGGCGGTTCGCTGCCGTACGAGCTGGACGGCGACCTGGAGACGGTGGGCCCCTTCGACTTCGCCGGCACCCTGCCGGGCGGCCTCGCCGCGCACACCACCATCGACCCGGACACCGAGGAGCTGCACTGCGTGGCGTACTGCTGGGCCTGGCCGTACGTGCAGTACCTGGTCGCGGGGACGGACGGCCGGATCCGGCGGCGTGTGGACATACCGGTCGACGGGCGGCCGATGATGCACGACTTCTCGCTGACCGAGCGGCATGTGCTGCTGTACGACCTGCCGGTGGTCTTCAACCCGGGCGGGGTGGGCGTCGGGCCGTCCTTCCCGTACGTGTGGGAGCCGGGCCGCCCGGCCCGGCTGGGCCTGCTGCCGCGGGAGGGTGAGGCGTCGGACGTACGGTGGCTGGACATCGACCCGTGCTTCGTCTTCCACCCGATGAATGCGTACGAGACGGAGGACGGCAGCGGCCGGATCGTCGTCCACCTGGTGCGCTACGAGCGGCTGTTCGCGAAGGGGCGTACGGGGCCGGACGGGTCGCCGCCCGCGCTGGAGCGCTGGACGGTGGACCCGCGGGCCGGCCGGGTGCGGCGGGAGCGGCTGGACGACCGGCCGGTGGAGCTGCCCCGGGTGGATCCGCGGCGGCTGACGCTGCCGCACCGGTACGGGTACGCGGTGCTGGAGTCCGGGGCGTCGGACGTGCGGGGGGCGCAGTTCCCGGGGATAGAGCGGGTGGGGGCCGGGCTGCTCAAGTACGACCTGGAGCGCGGCACCAGCGAGGTGCGCCGCTTCGCGCCGCGGGGCGGCGTGGGGGAGGCCGTGTTCGTGCCGGCGGGTCCGGACGCCGCGGAGGACGACGGCTGGCTGCTGTCGTACGTCTTCGACCCGGACCGTGACGCCACGGACCTCGTCATCCTCGACGCCCAGGACTTCACGGGCGAACCGGCCGCGCGGGTGCACCTGCCGGTGCGGGTGCCGGTCGGGTTCCACGGGGCCTGGATACCGGACCGGGAGTGAGCCGGGGGATTTCCGTCGCCCGCCGCCTCCCCGCTGCGCAGGGCCGCCGCCCGGCGCTCAGCTCGCCTCTGGGTGGCGGGCCCCGTACGTCTCCTCGATCTCCCGCATGTGTGCGCGGCCCCATGCGCCGAGCGGTTCCAGTGCCGTGTTGAGCGAGGTGCCGAGCGCGGTGAGGGAGTACTCCACCTTCGGCGGGACCTGGGGGTGCGCCTCGCGGTGCACGATGCGGTCGGCCTCCATCTCGCGGAGCTGCTGGATCAGCACCTTCTCGCTGATCGCCGGCAGCCCGCGCTTCAGCTCGCCGAAGCGCTGCGGCCCCTGGGCCAGCGCCCACAGCAGCAGGACCTTCCACTTGCCGCCGATGACGTCCACGGCCGCGTCCAGGCCGCACTCGTACGGGCTGTTGCGTCTGCTCATGGCCGGGCCCCCTGATCCCACTTACCAAAAGGTAGGTACCGCACCAAATAGTCGGTACTTGAGGAATGGTAAGCCACCGGCAAACATCGGCAGGGCGCGCGCCACAGCAGCATTCGGCAGGTTCGACAGGCCGGTGTGGCGGCGTACGGGTGCGCCCGTACGCCGCCACGGGCCAGGGGAGTTGGAAGCATGGGTGACAACCGCACTCCGGTGACGGTCATCGGGCTGGGTGACATGGGTGCCGCGCTGGCCGGGGCGTTCCTCGCGCAGGGCCGCCAGGTGACGGTGTGGAACCGCACGGCGGCCAAGGCGGACGCCCTGGCCGCCCGGGGCGCGCTCCGGGCCGGCACGGTCGGCGACGCGGTGGCGGCGAGCCCGCTCGTGGTCGTCTGCGTGCTCGATCACGGCGTGGTGGAGGACGTGCTGGGCCCGGTGAGCGGCGCGCTCGCGGGCCGTACGGTCGTCAACCTCACCAACGGCACGCCCGAGCAGGCCCGTAAGGCCGCGGCCTGGGCGGACGAGCACGGCATCGGCTACCTGGACGGCGGGATCATGGCCGTACCGCCGGGCATCGGCACGCCCGGGGCGTTCATCCTCTACAGCGGCCCGCGGGAGCTGTTCGACGCGCACCGCGAGGCGCTGTCGGCGCTCGGCCGGCCCGAGTACGCCGGCACCGACCCGGGCGCCGCCGCCCTCCAGGACCTGGCCCTGCTCACCGGCATGTACGGGATGCTGTCGGGCGTCGTGCAGGCGCTGGCCCTGGTCCGCTCGGCGGGCTTCGGCCCGGTGGACTTCGCCACGGCGAAGCTGGTGCCGTGGCTGGGCGCGATGGCGGCGGCCGTGCCGCACTACGCCGGGCAGATCGAGAGCGGTGACTACACCCAGGGCGTGGTCTCCCGCCTCGCCATGCAGGCGGCGGGCCTGGAGAACATCTTCCGGGCCCACGAGGACCAGGGCGTCAGCACCGAACTGCTGGCCCCGCTACGGGCGCTGGTCGCCCGGCGGCTGGCCGAGGGGCACGGCGCGGAGGACTTCCCCGGCGTGGCCGAACTGCTCGGCGGGGGCGGGGCTACCGCCGGCCGGTGACGCCCGGCCGGCGGGATCCCGTACGGGGGCGGGAGCCCGCCGGCCGCCGCACCGGTCACGTGCCCGACCCCCGTACGGGCCCGTGCCGCGCGCGCAGAGTGGGAGCGGGGCCGCGGTCCCGCCCTCATCCCCCGTACGGACGCGCTTCCCGCGCCTCGCGCAACGCCTGCGCCCACCAGGCGAGCTGGTCCAGCAGCGCGGTGGCGGCCCGGTCGGCGTCCAGGGGCTCGCGCAGGTTGCCCTCGTCGTCGAAGAGCCGGCCGGCCATCGGGAAGCTGACCGTCTCGCGCACGGTCGTCGCGTGCAGTTCGGCGAAGACCAGGCGCAGTTGCTCGACGGCGCGCAGGCCGCCGGAGACCCCGCCGTACGAGACGAAGCCGACCGGCTTGGCCTGCCACTCCTCGCGCAGCAGGTCGACGGCGTGCTTGAGCGGGGCGGGGAAGGAGTGGTTGTACTCGGGGGTGACGACGACGAAGGCGTCCGCGGCGCCGACGCGCTTGGCGTAGGACGCCATCTCCTCGCTGCCGTACCGCAGTTCGTACGGGCGGACGTCGTCCAGGTCGATGACGTCGACCACGACGTCGTCCCGCCGGCCGGCGTGCCCGGCGAACCAGTTCGCGACGACGGGCGCGAACCGGCCCTCACGGGTACTGCCGACGATGACGGCGAGGGTGAAGGGGCGCTCGGGCATGGCGGGTCTCCTGAAGGCGGTGGTCCGAAGCCGTCGGTCGGCTTCGGAACCAGACGCTAAAACCTCAACCAAAGTTCATGTCAAGGCCTGGCCCCGGGCTGACCCCGCCCCGTCACTGTGCGCCGAAGAGCGTCAGCAGATCCGTCTTCTGGAACATCCGGGCCGTCTCCACCGCCGACGGCGTGCCCGCCGACGGGTCGGCGCCGTGCGACACCAGGATCCGCACGACCGCGTCCTCGCCCTTGAAGACGGCGCCGGCCAGGGGCGTCTGGCCGCGGTCGTTGGTGCGGTCCGGGTCGGCGCCGCGCTCCAGCAGGGCCGCGACCGCGTCGGCGTGGCCGTGGTAGGCCGCGAGCATCACCAGGCTGTCGCCCTTGTCGTTGGTGAGGTTGGCGGGCACACCGGCGTCCACGTAGGCGGCCAGCGTGCTGGTGTCGCCGTGCCGCGCGAGGTCGAAGACCTTGGCCGCGAGCTGCAGCACCTCGGGGTCGTGCGCGTGCTCGGTCGTGTCGGGACCTTGGGGCTCCGTGTTCGCGTCACTCATGGTCGCCGGCCTCCTGCTCTGGTGGTGCGGCGGTGTCCTGCAACTCCCGCCGGGGCCTTCTAGCTGTCCCCGCCACCTTATTCAGCACACCCGCCGGGCGGACCCTGGCGCGCGCCGGAGCCCCGGCCGGAACGCGTCAGAAGACGTCCGGGCACCACGGCCGGCGCGCCGTGTGCAGCAGCAGGTCGGCGGTGGCCAGGGCACCCGGCCGCTCCTCGTCGGCCCGGCCCAGCGCGGCCAGCCGTACCGCGGACTCGTCGCCCAGGTAGAGCGACGCGAAGGCGCCCACGTCGAGGGTGAGTTCCGCGCTGCGGTCCGTACGCGTACAGGTGGCGCCCTGCGGGCCGGCCTCCAGAAGGTAGCGTCCGCCGGCCAGTTCCGCCTCGTCCCGGATCTCCAGGACGAGGGAGCCGTCCGCAGGGTACGTACGGGCCTCCAGCAGCCGCGGGACGTCCAGCGGCCGGACCCACAGGAAGTCGGAGTGCCGCACGATCCGTGCCGCGCGCGGGTCGCCGAGGTGGTACGGCAGCAGGTCGTCGGGCCCCCGCAGGCCCGTCCTGACGTGCAGCACCCAGTCGATCGAGTACAGGAAGCGCCACAGGGCCCGCTCGGCGGCCGGGGTGGTCCCGGTCAGGCGGTCGACGGTGAGGGTGCACTGCGGCAGCTTGTGCTCCCACACGTCGTCGACCCGGTACGTGACCATGCCCTCGACCGCGCCGGACGCGGACCGGTACACGGCGCGGAACCGCTCCTTGACGGGGACGTGCGGGTGCGGGACGGCCCCGGTGTCGGCCTGCCACCAGCTCGCGGGCAGGTCGATCGCGCCGGGCTGCCCGGCACGGAACCGGTCGTGCAGCGCGGGGCCGAGCTCGCCCGCCTCGTCGTGGTCGGCGAAGTCGACCCGGCCGCCGTCGTCCGGGCTCGCGTGCCGCGGATCGAGGGCGGCGCGCGCCACGTCGACGTGCCATTCGGTGCACCAGGTGGCCGGCCCGAAGCCGAACCGCCCGTATATCGGGTACTCCGCGGCGACCAGCGTGGCGAGCGCGTCGCCGCGCTCCTTGGCGGCCCGCAGGTCCTGCGCCATCATCCGGCTGAGCAGGCCGCGCCGCCGGTGGGTGGGGGAGACCGTCACGCTCGTGACGGCGTCGGCGGGCACCCGGGCGCCGCCGACGACGGTCAGCTCCTGCGCGAAGCTGCGGAACGTGGCGACCCAGCGGCCGTTGTCGTACGCGCCCTGGGTGCGGTCCGGGTCGTAGGCACCCCGGCGGAACTCGATCTCTTCCTTCGTCACCTCGGGCGGCCGCAGGAAACCCGTGGCCAGGCCCCGGACCCAGCCGGGGAGGTCCGCGTCGCCGACCGTACGCAGCTCGACCGTCATGGGCGTACGGTAGCGACGGCCCCGGCCCGCCGTCGCGGCAATATCCGGGGGCGGCGCCCGCAGCCGGGCGCCGACCGCCTCAGAACGCCGCGCGGATCTCCCCGACGCGCTCCGCGCCGCCCAGCAGCGGCGCCTCCGCGATGCGCTCCAGCACCGGCGACTCGACGCCCATCAGACGCAGCACGCGGCCGAGTATCGGGCCGAGCGTGCGGGTCGCCCCGTCGTCCACCTTGAACGCCAGCGCCCGCCCGTCCGGCAGCGCCACCGCCTGCACGGCCTCCGCGCCCATCTTGGACAGCACGCCGGGCAGCGCCTGCATCAGCCAGGTGTCGGGGCGGCGGGTGCCGGCCACGTACTCGGGGTGGGCGCGCATCGCGTCGGCCACCCGCCGCTCCGGCGTCCCGGGGTCGGCCAGTACGTAGTGCCGGAACGAGCGGGCCAGGCCGGTCAGGGAGATCGCCATCAAGGGTGCGCCGCAGCCGTCGGTGCCGATGTGCTCGACGCGCTCGCCGCTCGCGGACCGCACCGCCTCCAGGGCCAGCTGCTGGAGCGGGTGCTCCAGGTGGAGGTAGGACTCCAGCGGCCAGCCGTTGGCGGCGCAGGCGGCCAGCATGGCGGTGTGCTTGCCGGAGCAGTTCATGGTCAGCGGCTCGCGCACCCGCCCGGACGCCAGGTACGTCTCCGCCTCGGCCGGGTCCAGCGGCAGGTCCGGCGGGGTCCGCACCAGCCCGGCGGACAGGCCGTGCTCGCTGAGCATCTTCTGCACGAGGTCGAGATGAAAGCTTTCACCGGAGTGGCTCGCGGCGGCCAGCGCCAGCCGCTCGCCCGACAGGTCCAGCCCCGCCCGCAGGATCGCGGCGGCCTGCATCGGCTTGTTGGCGGAACGCGGGAAGACCGGGGAGGTCACATCGCCCAGCGCGGTCTCGACGCTGCCGTCCGCCGCCAGGACCACCAGCGAACCGCGGTGCCGGCCCTCGACGAAGCCCGAACGCACGACTTCGGCGAGGACGGGGGATATACCGGCCTGGGCGGACCCTTCGGTAACGGGGGAGGTGCTCATCGGGGGCCTTCCGGGGAATGACCCGCGATCCCCCCGGAACCGTGTGGCCGCCGGGTCAGGAGAGCAGGTCGTCTACTTGTGCTTCGCCTTCACGGTACCTGCGGGCGATCTCCGCACTGCAATCGTCGGCGGTCCGCTGCAGGGCCTGGCGCCGCCGGGAGACCTGCTGCTCGTAACGGACCAGGCGGGCCATCGCGTCGTGCAGCTCCTGGTCCGTGCGGGCCGTGAGGTCCGACAGCTCCACCTCGCCGAGCATCTGCTCCGCCAGCTGGCGGTACTCCTCGCTGTGCGGCATGCCGAGCGTCACGTGGCGGGCCGAGGAACGGTGCCGGGACGGCCCGTCCGTCAGGATCTCCGGGAGCCGGTCCAGCAGGGGCGAGTGCGGGGCCGTACGGCGGGTGCTCTCGGCCCGCAGGATGTCGATCCGGCCCTGGAGCAGCCGCCGCACATAGCTCAGGTCGGCCTCCTCCCGCTGCGCCTCGCGCCGTACGACGCGCAGGTCGGGCAGGCTCAGCCGGGGCAGCTCGGGCCGCGGGACCGGGCGGAAGCGGTCGCGTTGCAGCGGCGGCCGGTGCGGTGCCGTGCCTGCCTGGAACATGGGACCGTCCTCCGTGCGGGCGGGCCCGGCGGGCGCCGGGGCCTGCGGGGTCGTACGGGCCGCCGTCGGCGCCGTACGGGCGATCGGTACGGGTCCGGGGGTGTGCCCGGGACCGGCAGTGCTCATGAGTCGTTCCGTCCCCTCGTCCGGTGCGGTCGTGCGGGCAGGTTGTCCGCGCGACGCACCGCGTGCACGCATCGTGCCACTGCGGGCGGGCCGTCCGCAGGGCCAGCCATGGCCATGGCACCCGAACGGCCCCGGCAGGGTACGGCTGTCGGATGCCCGGGCGCGCCGTGCATCATGGGCGGTATGCGAGCTGTGGTGCAGAGGGTCGACGGCGCACGCGTCGAGGTGGACGGCGAGACGGTCGGGGAGATCGTCGGAGAAGGGCTGTGCGTGCTGGTCGGAGTGACGCACGACGACACTCCGGCGAAGGCCGCGCAGCTCGCCCGCAAGCTGTGGTCGGTGCGCATCCTGGACGGCGAGAAGTCCTGCTCGGACACGGGTGCGGGCCTGCTGGTGATCAGTCAGTTCACTCTCTACGGTGACGCCCGCAAGGGCCGCCGGCCCACCTGGAACGCGGCGGCCCCCGGCCCGGTGGCCGAACCCCTCGTCGACGAGGTCGTCACGCAGCTGCGTGCCCTGGGCGCGGAGGTCGCCACGGGCCGCTTCGGCGCGGACATGAAGGTCTCGCTGACCAACGACGGCCCGTTCACGGTGCTGCTGGACGTGTGACCGCGGCGCCTACGGCTCGACCACGACCTCCTGGGCCGCCGCGGTGCTCTCCGCGAGCAGCGGCGCGTCGACGGGGACGTTGCGCTTGACCAGGGCCAGCGCGATGGGGCCCAGCTCGTGGTGGCGGGCCGAGGTGGTGACGAAGCCGAGCTGGCGGCCTTCGGCGCCGTCGGCGGCCAGGCGTACGGGGGCGCCGTGCGGCGGCAGGTGCACCTCGCTGCCGTCCAGGTGCAGGAAGACCAGGCGGCGCGGCGGCTTCCCCAGGTTGTGGACGCGGGCCACGGTCTCCTGGCCGCGGTAGCAGCCCTTCTGGAGGTGGACGGCGGTGCCCAGCCAGCCCAGCTCGTGCGGGATGGTGCGGTGGTCGGTCTCCATGCCCAGCCGCGGCCGGTGCGCCTCGACGCGCAGCGCCTCCAGGGCGAGGGTGCCGACGGCGGGGCCGTGGGCCGCCGCGAAGGACTCCAGCTCGCCGCGGGGCAGGAACAGGTCCCGGCCGTGCGGGGTCTCCCGGACGACCGCGTCCTTCGGGGCCTCGGCGATGGAGCCGGCCGGCAGGTGGACGACGGCGTACTCGTCCGTACGGTCGGCGACCTCGACCCGGTAGAAGAACTTCATGCTCTCCAGGTAGGCGATCAGCGCCTCCTCGTCGCCCGGCTCGGTGTGCAGCCAGGTGGTCTCCCCGTCGTCGACGAGGTAGAGGGCGTGCTCGATGTGGCCGTTGGCGGAGAGGATCAGCGCCTCGGTGGCGTGGCCGGGCGCGAGGTCGCTGACGTGCTGGGTCAGCAGCAGGTGCAGCCAGCTCAGCCGCTCGGGGCCGCTGACGGTGACCACGCCGCGGTGCGAGAGGTCGACGAGGCCGCGGCCGTCCGCGAGGGTGCGTTGTTCGCGGAACAGGTCGCCGTAGTGTGCGGCGACGCCTTCGTCGGGGGCCTCGGCCGGAACGGCACCGGGCAGCGACAGCAGCGGACTGGCTTCACGTTGACGCGGCATACCCCAAGCGTACGACCGGCTACGACGGGGTCACCGACCCGCCCTCGGCGTGCGGACCGCCGTCCGGTGTGCGCGCCGCGCGCTTGCCGGTGCACGCCGCACAGCGCCCGAAGATGGCGAAGTGCTTCAGGTCGGTGTCGAAGCCGAACGTTTCCCGCAGCGTCGTCGTGAACGGTGCGGCCACCGTCTGATCGGCCTCGATCACTTCCGTGCAGTCCCGGCACACCAGGTGGATGTGGTGGTGCCGGTCGGCGAGGTGGTACGTGGGCGCGCCGTGCCCGAGGTGGGCATGGCTGACCAGGTTCAGCTCCTCCAGCAGCTCCAGCGTCCGGTAGACGGTGGAGATGTTCACGCCGCCCGCCGTGCGGCGCACCTCGGTGAGGATGTCGTCGGGGGTCGCGTGTTCGAGCTTGTCCACCGCCTCCAGCACGAGCTGTCGCTGCGGGGTCAGCCGGTACCCGCGCTTGCGGAGGTCGCTCTGCCAGTCGCTGCTCACCACACCGACAGTGTAGGAGGGTGCTCAGCGGCCGCCTACTTCCCGCAGATAGCCGGAGAGCGCGGTGACGGCTGCCGGGTTGCGCGGGCTCTCCACCAGGTCGGCGTAGTCCATGACGTAGATGTGGTCGTTCTTGACCGCCGAGACGTTCTTCAGCGGTCCGTACGACTTCAGGAATGCCTTCTTCTGCTCGGCGGTGGGCGTGCCGTAATCGTTGATGACGATCACGTCGGGGTCGCGCTCGACCACCGACTCCCACCCGACCGTGGTCCAGGAGTCCTTCAGGTCCTTCATGACGTGGTCGCCGCCGGCCTTGGTGATGATGTCGTGCGGCCCGGCGAAGCGCCCGGAGGTCATCGGCTTGTCCTGGCCGCCGTCGTACAGGAAGACGGTGGGCCGCTCGCCGTCCTCGGGGGCCTTGGCCTGCGCGTCGGCGATCTGCTTGCGGTACTTCGCGATCAGCGCGTCCGCCCGGTCCTCGACGTCGAAGATCTTCCCGAGGGTCTTCAGGTCGGTGTAGAGCGCGTCCAGCGGCGGCATCACGCCCCGCGCGCGGCCCTGGCCGCCGTCGGTCCCGTTGCGGCACGACTCGGTCAGGACGTAACTGCCGATGCCGAGCTTCTTCAGGGAGGCGGGGGTGACGTCGCTGTCCTCGCCGAAGCCGTAGTTCCAGCCCGCGAAGACCAGGTCGGCCTCGGCGTCCAGGGCGATCTCCTTGGTGATCGCCTTCTTGGAGAGCCAGGGCACCTTGCCGTACGCGTCCTTCCAGGCGACCGCGTCGAGCTTGCCCCGGTACGCCGGCATGACGTACCCGGCCATGTGGTCCTCCAGGCCGAGCGCGAACATGATGTCGGCGATCCCGACGTCGTTGGTGACCACGCGCCGCGGCGCCTTGGCGTACGTGGTCTTCGTGCCGCAGTTCTCGATCGTGACCGGGTAGTGGCCGGACCCGCCGCCCGCCCCGGACGCCTTGGCGGCGCCGTCCTTGCCGTCCTCGGCGACGTGCGCGCCACAGCCGGTGAGCGCGGCGAGCGTGAGGGCGGTGAGCAGGGCGGCGGGGCGGTGGCGGGTGCGCATGGGGGTCCTCACGGGAGTGCTCACGGGGTGGTCGAGGGGTCGGTACGGCCGGGCAGGCGGTCGAACAGCAGCTGTACGACGCCGGTCTCGGGATGCGGCACCCGGTGCGCGCGCACCCCGAACACCTCGGCCAGCAGCTCCGGGCCCAGCACGTCGTGCGGCGCGCCGGAGGCGACGATGCGCCCGCCGGAGATGACGTACAGCTCGTCGCAGTGCACGGCGGCCAGGTTCAGGTCGTGCAGCGCGGTCAGCACCGTCAGCCCGCTGTCCCGCACCAGCGCCAGCAGCTCCAGCTGCTGCGCGATGTCCAGGTGGTTCGTCGGCTCGTCCAGCACCAGCACCCGCGGCTCCTGGGCCAGCGCGCGGGCGATCAGCACCCGCTGCTTCTCACCGCCGGACAGGCTCAGGAAAGCGCGCCCGGCCAGGTGGGCCGCGCCGGTCCGGGCCAGCGCCTCCTCGCACACCCGCAGGTCCGCGGCGCTCGGCCGCCCCGAACCGCGCTGGTGCGGCAGCCGCCCCATCGCGACGACCTCGGCAGCCGTGAACCCGAACTCGGTGGCCGACTCCTGGGGCAGCGCGGCCAGGTGGCGGGCCCCTTCGCGGACGCCCATGGCGTGCAGGTCGGCGCCGTCCAGCCGGACCGTCCCGGTGGCCGGGCGCAGCGCACGGTAGGCGCAGCGCAGCAGGGTGGACTTGCCGCTGCCGTTGGGCCCGACCAGCCCGACGACCCGGCCGCTGCCGGCGTGCAGGGTGATGTCGTGCACGAGCCGGGCCCCGGCCACGTCCACGGACACCGCGTCGAGGTCGATCCGCATCAGGCCCCGCCTCCGTACGTACCGCCGTGTCCAGGCATCAGGCCCCGCCTCCGAACGTGTAGCCGCGGCGCCGCATCAGCAGGACGAAGGCCGGCACGCCGAGCACCGCGGTGATCACTCCGACCGGGAGCTCCACGGGCGCCAGCGACACCCGGGACAGGATGTCCACCCACACCATCAGCACCGCGCCCAGCAGCGGCGCCACCGCCAGCACCCGGCGGTGCCCGGCGCCCACCAGCATCCGGGTCACGTGCGGCACCATCAGCCCGACGAAACCGATCGCGCCGCTGACCGCGACCACCGCGCCGGTGACGGCCGCGGTCACCGCGAACAGCTCCCGGCGCAGCCGCCCCGGGTCCACGCCGAGCGCGGCGGCCGACTCGTCGCCCATGGCGAGCGCGTTGAGGCGGCCGGCGGAGAGCACCAGGTACAGCAGCGCCCCGGCCACCGCCGCCGCGGCGACGGGCAGCGAGCCCCAGCCCGCGCCGCTGAGGCTGCCGAGCAGCCACATCATGGCGGAGCGCGCCGCCTCGCCCCGGTCGGCGGCGAAGACCATCAGGGTGGAGACGGCGGAGAAGCCGTAGTACATCGCGGAGCCGGTCAGCACCAGGCGCAGCGGGGTCAGGCCGTGCGGGCTGCGGGCCGCCGCGTACACCAGCGTCATGGCCAGCAGCGCCGAGCAGAAGGCGGCGGTGGACAGCGCCCAGACACCGAGCGCGGCCAGCGAACCGAAGAGCAGGACCGCGTTGGCGCCGACCGCGGCGCCGGAGGAGATGCCGAGCACGAACGGGTCGGCGAGGGCGTTGCGCACCAGCGCCTGGACGGCCACACCGACGGCGGACAGCCCCGCGCCGACCACGGCGGCCAGCAGCGCGCGCGGGAAGCGCAGCTCCCACACGATGGTGTACGCGGAGACCTCGTCGGCGGTGATGGTGCCGCCGCTCAGCCCGGAACCCAGGTAGCGCAGCACGTCGCCCCACCCGATGCCGGACGCGCCGAGGCCGACGCCGCACACCAGCGAGGCGAGCAGCACCAGGGCCAGCCCGGCGACCAGCGGCACCGTGGGCACCGGCGAGCCGCCACGGGGCCGGGCGCCGGTGTCCTGCCCGGGCGCGGCGGCCGGGGCGGCGGTACGGGCGGAGGCGGTACGGGCGGGGTCGGCCAAGGGACGTACGCCTTCGGCTCGGGCCGCGTCCGTACGGTCAGGGGTGACGGCGCGCGGCGCGGGGCCGGCGGCGGTGTCCCCTCGCAGTCCACGGCGAGTTGTCAGGAACGGGCGCCCCCGCGGGTGATCGGGCTGGCGGAACGGGCGTTCCGCACACCGTTGCGGGTCAGCGCCGGACTCTCACCGGACTTCCCCCGCGGGGCGCTCTGTGACTGTCTGTGCTGGTACGCAGACCTGTGACGGTCTACTTGAAGAAGGCGATGCCGTCGTCCGGCAGGTCCTTGAGGTCCTTGGCCCACTCGCGCGGGTCGACGACCTTCTTCAGGTGCGCCGACATGTACGGGCGCAGCGGCACCTCGGGGGTGGCCTTCTCGCCGACCCACATCAGGTCGCTGTTGACGTAGCCGTACAGGCGCTTGCCGCCGGTGTACGGGCCGGAGGCGGCGGTGCGCGCCACGGCGTCGGTGGCCAGGTCGATCTGCGGCTTCTGGTCGGCCAGCTCGCCGTACCAGACCTCCGCCACGCCGCCGTCGCGGATCATCACGATCTCGACCTTGCGGTCCTGGTCGATGCGCCAGTAGCCGGACTCGGTCTCCAGCGGCGCGACCTTCTTGCCCTCGCCGTCGAGCACCCAGCTGTGCGAGGTGTATTCGAGGAAGTCACGGCCGTCGTGCGTGAAGGTGACCTCCTGGCCGAAGTTGCACTTCTCGGTACCGGGGAAGTCGGCGACGCCGGCGCCCTCCCAGTTGCCGAGCAGGAAGGCGAGGGGCACGAGGGCCGGGTTCAGGTCGGACGGGATCTCGATCATCAGCTCAGGCGATCTGTATCGGGGAACAAGGCAGGGCGCGCGAAGCGCTCGTACGAAGGGCGGTGGCGGGTGACGGGCGGGCCGGGTTCCTAGCGCTGGCCCTGGTACAGCTTCTTCCAGGTCAGCCCGGCGAAGGCGACGACGCCGACGGCGACCAGGACGAGCAGGGTGGTGAAGACTGCCTCAAGCACGAGCGCGCTCCTCGGACGGAGTGAGGTGTTACGGACCGGGAGCGAGTCTAGTCGGCGCGGTCGGTGACGGCGCTGTGAGGTCGGTCCCGCCGGGTGTCCCGGGCGCCCGCCGCCCCCGGGACACCCGGTGCCGCCGGCTCAGCCCAGGAGCTGCTGCTGGAGGGCGACGGACTGGTGGAAGGCCGTCGGTACGGTGCCGCCGGGGCGGGAGTGGACGATCAGGGCGACGGTGTCGCCGGCGTACACGTACGCGTACCGCATCGAGAGAGCGCCCTCGGAACCCGTCTCCTTGTAGACCTCCACCCCGGGCCCGAACCAGCCGCCGATGGCCGAGCCCGCCTCCTTCGGCACGGCCTTCTTGTACGCGTCGTCCTGTCCGACGGTCTGGGCGTCCCGCAGGAAGACGGCCGGGCCGCGCGCGTCGCTCAGCACGGTCCACCGGAAGAACTCGGCCACCGCGGCGCTCTCGAACTGGAGCAGGTGCACCCGGGACCGGGTGCCGTCCGGCATGGTCCAGCCCCGCGAGGCGGTGCGCCGCGGCGCGTAGTCGGCCAGGTGCCGCCGCAGCAGATCGTCGTACGGAGCCGCGTACTCCCCGGCGAAGGGGGCGGCGTCCGGTGTGCCGTCCCCGCTCTTCTTGTCGAGATCCACCGTGGCGTCCTCGGGGGCGGACAGGCGCAGCGCGCCGAGGTCGGCGTGGTGGATGCCGCGATCGGAACGGGCCTGGTCGGCGAAGGGGGCCGAGACGCCCCGTGGCAGCGGTGGCCGGTGCTGCTCCGGGTACGTCCAGCGGCCGTCGCCCGGTGTGCCCAGGCCGGGCAGGTCGGTACGGTCGGCCGAGGTGAGCCCGTAGGCGATGCCGGTACCGAGGACGGCGCAGACCGCGACGGCGGCCACGAGGCGGGGCAGGATTCCGGGGCGGCGTCTGCCGCCGCCGTCGGCCGGTGCGCCGGTGTCGGTCATGCGGTGCCTCCGTGCGCGGCGATCCGGTCGAGTTGCCGGGAGAGCTGACGCGCTCCCTGCGTGGTGTCCAGTTCCCTGGGCCCGTACGCGGTCAGGAGGACCAGGACGCCTTTCACGTGTCCGGCGCACAGCATCGACGCCGTCGATGCCGCGCCGGGCCGTTCGGGCAGGACGCACCGTGCGCCGGGGTGGTCCGGGAGCCGGGGGCCCTCGCGGACGCCGTCCCCCACGAGCGCGGCGGCGAGGTCTGCCGGACCGTTCCCCGCCGCGTCTGCCGTGAGGCGGATGAGCTGCACTTCCCGGATCTGGTGGGCGCCGGGGTACGTCCGTAGGGCCGACTCCTCGGCGCCGTGGCGGCGGAGTGCGGTGGTGAAGGCGTTCTTGGCGCTGTCGGGCAGCGGTCTGATCAGTTCCGCCGCCAGACCGGCCGACCGTGCGGGGCCGTACACGGAGTCGTCGCGGAACCGGCCGGTGTCGGGGCCGTTGCCGGGGCCGCCCGGGGCGGGCAGCAGCCCGGCGCGGAGAGCGGCGGCGCCACCGCCGGGACCACCGGGGTCCTCGGCGGTGAACTGCGACGCCCGCGCCGGGGCCTTCCGCAACTGGTCGAGCTGCCGCTCGGCCAGCGACGTCGCGGTGTCCTGGTCGACCCGTGCGGTGTCCTGAAAGATCATTTCCAGACGACACCGCCGCGCCGCGCCAGGGCGTGGGCCTGGTACACGGGCTCGCCGTCCAGGCTCTCCACCGTTTCGTCGTTCAGGTGCAGTTCCCCGGTGGCGGTCCCGGACAGTTTCACGTCGGCGCCGAACCCCTTCCGCTGTTCCTCCAGCCCCGTCCGCACGTAGCGCGCGGCCATCGCGGTGTTCGTGTCGCGGAACTGGAGCAGGATGGTGCGGACCGTGAGGCTGCCGCGGTGCCACTCGTCCATCACGGCCCGCCGGAACCCGCCCTCGGCGAGCCTCTTGAACGGCTCGGTGGCGTCCTCGTACATCTCGGTGAATTCGTCCAGGCGCAGGCCGCGACGGCTGTCCCGCTCGGCCGTCACCCCCGCAGGCCGCGGCGCCAGCAGCGTCTCCAGGTCGCCGTCGGACCACGGCGCGGCCGCCGGCCGTGGCGCCGCGTCCCCGGCCGCCTGGGCCGGAACGCCCCCGGCCAGCGGCGGCAGCGGTGTCGGCGGCCGTCCGTACTGGACGGCGTAGCCCGTGGCCACGCCGCCGACGACGCCGAGGGCGGCGCCCAGGGCGATCAGCGGGCGGGTACGGCCCGCACGGCGCGCGAAGCGGCGGCATAACCCCGGGCGGGGTGGCTGGTCAGGACGGTCCGGCTGCATGCGGCCCCCATAAAGATCGTGTGCAGGTCGGACAACTGACCAACTGCGGGGCCGAAAGGTTGCGTTGGCGAAAGCCCTAAAGTGGCCGTATGGCGAAGAAGCTGGTGATCAAGGTGACGGCGGGGACGGACGCCCCCGAGCGGTGCTCGCAGGCGTTCACGGTGGCGGCGGTGGCCGTGGCCAGCGGGGTGCACGTCTCCCTGTGGCTGACCGGGGAGTCGGCGTGGTTCGCGCTGCCGGGGCGCGCGGCCGAGTTCGAGCTGCCGCACGCGGCACCGCTGCCGGACCTGATCGACTCGATCGTGGCGGGCGGCGGCACCATCACCGTGTGCACGCAGTGCGCGGCCCGCCGGGACATCGAGGAGAAGGACCTCATCGAGGGCGCCCGGATCGCCGGGGCGCAGGTCTTCGTGAGCGAGGTCATGCCGGACGGGGTGCAGGCGCTGGTCTACTGAGGCGGGGCGGGGGCGCTCAGCGGTCGTCGAGCTCGCGCCACCACCGGTCCGACTCGGGGTCGCCCGACTCGTCCCACCAGCGTTCGCCCGGCTCCCGCCGGTTGCCGATGATCGCCGCGAACGGCGGGATGACCATGGCGACCACGCACATCGCCACGGCCGCCGGTACGGACCACAGCCGTACCACGCCCCAGGCCAGGACGAAGAGGGCGATGCACACACCCATCAGGACGAAGTACCGGCGGTGCCGGCGCTGCGCGGGCGGACGCTGCTGCGCGGACATGCTTCCACCGTAGATCCGGCCGGGGTGGCTGGGAAGCGCGGCGGGCCGCACCCCCAGCCAAGGCGTCCAAACCCCTGGGGTGCGGCCCGTCGGCCGTACACATGTACGTATGCGTGCCGCCGTCAGACGGCGATGGCGACCTCCGCGAGACCGCCGTGCTGCGCGACGACGGTACGGTCCTGCGCGGTCGCGCCCGGGACCAGGGCGCGCAGCGTCCAGGTGCCCTCGGCGGCGTAGAAGCGGAACTGCCCGGTCGCCGAGGTGGGGACCTCGGCGGTGAACTCGCCGGTGCTGTCCAGCAGGCGCACGTAACCGGTGACGGGCTGGCCGTCGCGGGTCACGCTGCCCTGGATCGTGGTCTCGCCCGGCTTGATCGTCGAAGCGTCCGGGCCGCCGGCCTGTGCTCCACACATGTCGGTACTTCCTTGGAGGGTTGAGGGGTACGGGGGCGGTACTGCGGCGGTGCGCCTACTTCGCGGCGCCCAGCTCGATCGGCACACCGACCAGCGAGCCGTACTCGGTCCACGAACCGTCGTAGTTCTTGACGTTGGACTGGCCGAGCAGCTCGTGCAGCACGAACCAGGTGAGCGCGGAGCGCTCGCCGATGCGGCAGTAGGCGATGGTGTCCTTCGCCAGGTCCACGTTCTCGGCCTCGTAGAGGGCCTTGAGCTCGTCGTCCGACTTGAAGGTGCCGTCGTCGTTGGCGTTCTTCGACCACGGGATGTTGCGGGCGCTGGGCACGTGGCCGGGGCGCTGCGACTGCTCCTGCGGCAGGTGCGCCGGGGCGAGCAGCTTGCCGCTGAACTCGTCGGGGGAGCGCACGTCGACCAGGTTCAGGTTGTCGATCGCGGCGACGACGTCGTCCCGGAAGGCGCGGATGGAGGTGTCCTGGGCCTTCGCCTTGTACTCCGTCCGCGGGCGGTTCGGCACCTGCGAGCCGTCGACCAGGTCGCGGGAGTCCAGCTCCCACTTCTTGCGGCCGCCGTCGAGCAGCTTGACGCTGTCGTGGCCGTAGAGCTTGAAGTACCAGTACGCGTACGAGGCGAACCAGTTGTTGTTGCCGCCGTAGAGGACGACGGTGTCGTCGTTGGCGATGCCCTTCGCGGAGAGCAGCTTCTCGAAGCCCGCCTGGTCGACGAAGTCGCGGCGCACCGGGTCCTGGAGGTCCTGCTGCCAGTCGATGCGGACGGCGTTCTTGATGTGGTTCTTGTCGTAGGCCGAGGTGTCCTCGTCGACCTCGACGATGACCACCTTCGGGTCGTCGATGTGGGCCTCGACCCAGTCGGCGTCCACCAGGACGTCGCTACGGCTCATGTTGTTCTCCTCCGGGGCAGTTACGGAACACGCGTACGCCGGCGCGCGCTGCGGGCGGGGGACGCGGCGCTGCGTGGGGAAGTGGCAGGGTCGGCCTCAGCGGCCGGGCGGAAGGCGGGGGAAGAGGCCGCCCGTCAGACGGAGCGACAGAGCATGGCGGCGACGCGGCACAGGTCGACTGCCCGCCGCTTCGTGAGATTCGCCTGTCCCCGCGAACGGGAACCGCTCAGAGAGCTCTGCATGCGACCGATCGTAGGGAGGGACGGCATGACGTGTCACCGGTGTGTCGGATGGTGAGACGCAGTGGTCCGTATGGCGGTACGCGCAGGGGCGGAAAGGGAGGGGCGGGGCGCCCCGCGGCGGCCCGGGCGAGGGGCGGGTCTGACGTACGGGACGCGATGTCTCAGCGTACGGACGTCCGACCGGTTCGTGGCGTTTCGGTACGGTCGGCGGCCGGTCGGAGGTGGGGGGTGCCCCGGCCGGGCGCCGCGGCCGGCATCAGCCCGGCAGCTTGACGTTCGTACCGCTGGCCGAGATCGAGATGCCCTCCCGCGTCGAGACCACCTTGTCCAGCTTCAGACCACCGGGCAGCCGGTTCAGCTTCCACTCGTGGTCGGTCTGCCCGCGGACCTGGTCACGGCAGGCGGAGAGCTGGGAGCACAGGGCCGGCAGGGTGTCGGCGCGCAGCCGCACGGTGTCCCCGTTCACTATGCTCACCGTGCCGGTGACCTCGAGGGAGTTCAGCATCGGCAGGTTCGGCAGATTCGGGGAGATCTTCACCTGGCTCTTGCCGTTCTTCTCACCGCCGTAGCTCACCTTGACGTTCTTGCCCGAGGCGGTGGTCAGGTCCGCGTACGAGATCCGGGCCTCGCCGGTGGCGCTCGCGGCGCTCTCGATCGAGGTGTAGTCGCTGGTCAGCTTCACGTCGTGGAACTGTGCCGACAGCTCCTGGACCCGCAGCGTGTGCCCCTCGGCGGTGGCGTTCAGGCCGTCGATCTTGGCGTCCACCTCGTCCAGACTGCGGCCCGCCACCTGGGTCAGGAACGGGAAGCCGGTGATCGACACCTCCGGCGTACGGTCCAGTCCCTGACTGCTGCGGATCTTGTCGGCGGCCTTGTCCTCGGCGATGTTCACGGCCACGCGGTCCGCGGCCACGAACAGGCCGCCGAGTATCACGACGATCACCAACAGCACTCGCAGTGCGCGCATCGAACCACTACCCCCAGGCGTGGGGCCGAAATCGGCCCGGTTCTTCCGGGTCGGACCCCCGGTCGGTTGCGCCCGAGCCTAACCGGCCCGTGGGGGCCGGGGGGTTTCCGTGGCCTGGTGTGCCTTTGGCACGTCGCGGGGGTGTCGGGGTGGGTGCAGGTGCTCTGCGGGCTGCGGGGCGTCTTGTGTGACGGTCACTGTGTCCTCAAGTGCCGGACGGGCTTGAATTGGCTGGGCCCGTCCGGCGTCGGCCACTGCGGCCGGGGAGGGGATCAGGCCAGTGCCCGGCCCAGTACGTAGATCGCCGGGGCCGCCAGGGTCAGGGGGAGGGCGACGCCTGCGGTCATGTGGACGAAGCGGGACGGGTAGTCGTAGCTGGCTACGCGGAGGCCGATCAGGGCGCAGCCGCCGGCGGCCAGGCCGAGCAGCGCGCCGCTCGCGCCCAGGCCGGTCAGCTGGCCGGCCGCGACGCCCGCGCCCGCGCCGGCGAGCAGGGCGACGACGAGGGAGGCGGGCTGCGGCAGCGGCAGCGCGCGGGCCAGGGTGGTCACGGCGACCGCGACGCAGCCCACGGTCACCGCGTTGGCCGTGGCGGCGAGCTGGCCGGCGGCCAGCACCGCGAGGGCGGTGGAGGTGAGGCCGGCGGTCAGCGCGTACATGCGTTCGTCCGCGCTGCTGCGGTTGCGCAGCTGGAGGACCAGGACGAACAGGCACCAGACGCCGAGCGTGCCGATGGCGACCACGGGCGCCTGGTCGCGTTCGGTGGCCAGCAGCGCGATGTCGGTGGTCACGCCCGCGAGGAAGGCGAGGGCGATGCCCTGCCGGGCGGGCCACATGCCGTTGAGGCGGAACCAGCCCGCCGCGGTGACGGCCTGGAGGAGGACCACCGGCACCATCAGGGCCGCCCTGGGCAGGGGTGCGGCGAGGGCGAGGAGCAGGGCCAGCGCGGCGGTGAGCGCGGCGGGCTGCAGGCCGGGCGGGATGATCGGCGAGCGGCCTTCGGCGCGGGCGCGCTGGTTGGGCGCGAGCTGCGACAGGTCGGGCGCGGGTTCGGCGGCGGGGTGGCCGGGCTCCGGCGCGGACCGGTGCCGGTCCGCCGCCCGGTGCTGGGCCTGCGGGTCGTGGGGGGCGGCCGGTGCGGGGGGCTGTTTCGGCAGGTACGCGGTCTCGTCGGCGGACGGGTCCGGGCCCGACGGCTCGGAGCCGCCCATGACGGGCAGCGCGCTGGTGTCCCAGGTGGGCGCCGTCCAGATCTGGGTCTGCGGGTCCTCCTGGCCGCCGCCCGTCGCGTAGGCGTCCTGCCCGTACGAGGCGGCCCCGGACGGGTTCTGGCCGTAGGAGGGGCCGCCGCCGGGACCGGTGGCGTACTGGCCGGACTGACCGGTCTGGCCCGGCCGGCCGTACTGGCCGGTCTGCTGCTGCTGTCCGGCCGCCGCGGGCCAGGAGGCCTGCTGCGGGCGCCCGTACGCGTCGTAAGCCTGCTGCGGCTGGTGCTGCGGGGGTTGCTGCTGCCCGTACGGCGGGGTTCCGTATGCCGGCCGGCCGTACGCCTGCTGCGGCTGCTGCGGCTGCTGCCCGTAGCCCTGCTGCGACTCCTGGCCGTACGTGCCGTCGTGGCCGCCGTACGACGGGGCCGGTGCCCCGTACGCGCCGCCGGCGCCGTAGGAACCGTGCGCGTCGTACGGCGCCTGCGGCTGCGGATCGGCGCCCTGCTGCGGGGCCTGCGGCTGCTGCCGCTGGTCCTGCGGCTGGTACGGGTCGTAGGACCCGTAGGGATGCTGCGGCTGGTTCTCGCTCATGGTCTCGCTCATCCTCCCGCGAACGGCGGCAGGACCTCGACGGTGCCGCCCTCGGCCAGCCGGACGGCCGCGTGGTCGCGGCTGCCGACGGGGTCGCCGTCCACCAGGAACGAGCACCGCAGCAGGACGCGGGCGAACTCGGGGTTCGCCGCGTGCCGCTCGCGTGCCGCGGCCAGTGCCTCGGCGAGTGTCGCCGCCGCGTACGGCTCCTCGGCGGTGCCGGCGGCGGCCTTCGCCGCGGCCCAGTAGCGCACGGTGCCAGTTGTTGTCACGGCGGCCTCTTCATCGTCGTTCGTCGTGCGTGCAGAGGCTCCATGATGGCGTACGCCGCGGCGGGCCCCGTTCCGGTCGGATCCGGCGGCTGTCCGGATAAGTTCTGGCAAAACCTTCCGCTTCGTTCGAGTGGTGCGGGGAAATTCGATTGCCGCGGGCAGGGGCTCGCATAGGCTCGAACGGTGTTGGTCCGATTGGCGCGGGCGCATCTGCGGCCCCACATGCGCCCGATATCCCTGATCGTGCTGCTCCAGCTCGTGCAGACGCTGGCCACCCTCTACCTGCCCACCCTCAACGCCGACATCATCGACGACGGCGTCGTCAAGGGGGACATGGGCTACATCCTGAGCGTCGGCGGCGTGATGATCGCCGTGACGCTCCTGCAGATCGCCTGTTCGATAGGTGCCGTGTACTTCGGCGCCCGCACGGCCATGGCGCTGGGCCGGGACATCCGGGCCGCGGTGTTCGACCGGGTGCAGTCCTTCTCCTCCCGCGAGGTGGGCAGGTTCGGCGCGCCGTCCCTGATCACCCGCACCACCAACGACGTGCAGCAGGTCCAGATGCTGGTCCTGATGACGTTCACGATGATGGTGGCGGCGCCCATCATGTGCGTCGGCGGTGTGGTGATGGCGCTCAACCAGGACGTGCCGCTGTCCGGTCTGATCCTGGTCATCGTCCCGGTCCTGGCGGTCCTCGTGGCGCTGATCGTCCGCCGGATGCGTCCGCTGTTCCGCGGCGTGCAGGACCGTATCGACACCGTCAACCGGGTGCTGCGCGAGCAGATCACCGGCATACGGGTGATCCGCGCCTTCGTCCGTGACGGGTACGAGCGGGAGCGTTTCGCGGGCGCCAACCACGACCTGTACGACGTCTCGCTGCGCGCCGGCCGGCTGATGTCGCTGATGTTCCCGCTGGTCATGCTGGTGGTGAACGTATCGAGCGTGGCTGTGGTGTGGTTCGGCGGGCACCGTATCGACAGCGGCGGGATGCAGATCGGCGCGCTGACCGCCTTCCTCAGCTATCTGATGTACATCCTCATGTCGATCATGATGGCGACGTTCATGGTGATGATGCTGCCGCGTGCCGAGGTCTGCGCCGAGCGCATCCAGGAGGTGCTGGCCACCGACACCAGCGTGACGCCGCCGAAGGCGCCGGTCACCGAACTGCGCCGGCACGGCGAGCTGGAGCTGCGGAACGTCGAGTTCCGCTTCCCGGGCGCCGAGGAGCCGGTCCTCAAGGACGTCTCGCTGACCGCGCGCCCCGGCGAGACCACCGCCGTCATCGGCTCCACCGGCAGCGGCAAGTCCACGCTGCTGGGCCTGGTGCCACGGCTGTTCGACGCGACGGGCGGCGCCGTCCTCGTGGACGGCGTGGACGTACGGACCCTCGCCCCCGAGACGCTGGCCACCGCCATCGGCCTGGTCCCCCAGAAGCCGTACCTCTTCTCCGGGACCGTCGCCACCAACCTGCGCTACGGCAACCCGGACGCGACCGACGAGGAGCTGTGGCACGCGCTGGAGACCGCGCAGGCCCGCGACTTCGTCGAACGCATGGAGGGCGGCCTGGACGCGCCGATCGCCCAGGGCGGCAGCAACGTCTCCGGCGGCCAGCGGCAGCGCCTGGCCATCGCCCGGGCGCTGGTCCGCAAGCCCGAGATCTACCTCTTCGACGACTCCTTCTCCGCCCTGGACTACGCGACGGACGCCGCCCTGCGGGCCGCGCTGGCCCGCGAGACCGACCGGGCCACCGTCGTGATCGTCGCCCAGCGCGTCTCCACCATCCGCGGCGCCGACCGCATCGTCGTCCTGGACGAGGGCCGGGTCGTCGGCACCGGCACGCACGCCGAGCTGATGGCGGACAACGAGACCTACCGGGAGATCGTGCTCTCCCAGCTCACCGAGCAGGAGGCGGCGTGAGTAGCCAGAAGGCCCCGCAGCAGCGTGGCCCCGCGCCGGCCGCCGGTCCCGCGCGCATGATGGGCGGCCAGCCCACCGAGAAGGTCATGGACTTCAAGGGCTCGGGGCTGCGGCTGCTGCGGCAGATGAAGCCCGAGCAGGCGATCATGTGGGCCGCGGTGGCGCTGGGCGTGCTCAGCGTCGCGCTGTCCGTCGTCGCGCCCAAGGTCCTCGGCCACGCCACCGACCTGATCGTCGCGGGCATCGTCGGCCGGCAGCTGCCCGGCGGCATCAGCAAGGACCAGGCCGTCACGCACCTGCGCGGGCAGGGCGAGAACGGGCTGGCCGACATGCTCGGCACGATGCCGGTGGTGCCCGGCCAGGGCATCGACTTCGGCGCCGTCGGCGTGGTGCTGATGTGGGTCTTCCTGATCTACCTCGGTGCCTCGCTGTTCGGCTTCGTGCAGGCCCGGATCGCCACCGTCGTCGTGCAGCGCACCGTCTTCCGGATGCGCGAGCAGGTGGAGGAGAAGCTGGCGCGGCTGCCGCTGCGCTACTTCGACCAGCAGGCGCGCGGCGAGGTCCTCTCCCGCGCCACCAACGACATCGACAACATCGCGCAGACCCTCCAGCAGACCCTGAGCCAGATCGTCGGCTCGCTGCTGACCATCGTCGGGGTGCTGGCGATGATGTTCTGGATCTCGCCGCTGCTGGCCCTGGTCGCGCTGGTCACGGTCCCGGTCTCGATCGTCGTCGCCACCAAGGTCGGCAAGCGGGCGCAGCCGCAGTTCGTGCAGCAGTGGAAGACCACCGGCAAGCTCAACGCGCACATCGAGGAGATGTACACCGGGCACTCCCTGGTCAAGGTCTTCGGCCGCCAGAAGGAGTCCGCCGAGCTGTTCCGCAAGCAGAACGACGCGCTGTACGAGGCGGGCTTCAAGGCCCAGTTCATCTCCGGGATCATCCAGCCCGCGATGATGTTCATCGGCAACCTGAACTACGTCCTGGTGGCGGTGGTCGGCGGCCTGCGCGTCGCGTCCGGCGCGCTGTCCATCGGTGACGTGCAGGCGTTCATCCAGTACTCCCGCCAGTTCAGCCAGCCGCTCACCCAGGTCGCCTCGATGGCCAACATGGTGCAGTCCGGTGTCGCCTCGGCGGAGCGGGTCTTCGAGCTGCTGGATGCCGAGGAGCAGGAGCCGGACGACGCCCGGCCGCAGCGCCCCGAGCACGTCAGCGGCCATGTCGTCTTCGAGGACGTCTCCTTCCGCTACGAGGACGACAAGCCGCTCATCGACGACCTGTCGCTGGCCGTCCACCCGGGCCAGACGGTCGCGATCGTCGGCCCGACCGGTGCGGGCAAGACCACGCTGGTCAACCTGCTGATGCGGTTCTACGAGGTACGCGGCGGCCGGATCACCCTGGACGGCGTGGACATCCAGGCGATGAGCCGCGAGGACCTGCGCTCCAACATCGGCATGGTCCTCCAGGACACCTGGCTCTTCGGCGGCACCATCGCCGAGAACATCGCCTACGGCGCCCCCGAGGGCACCTCGATGGACAAGATCATCGAGGCGGCGAAGGCCACCCACGTGGACCGTTTCGTCCGTACGCTCCCCGACGGGTACGACACCGTCATCGACGACGAGGGCGCCAACGTCTCGGTGGGCGAGAAGCAGCTGATCACCATAGCCCGGGCCTTCCTCGCCGAGCCGGCGATCCTGGTCCTGGACGAGGCCACCAGCTCGGTCGACACCCGTACCGAGGTGCTCATCCAGCACGCCATGGCCCAGCTGCGCACCGGCCGCACCAGCTTCGTGATCGCGCACCGGCTGTCCACCATCCGCGACGCGGACCTGATCCTGGTCATGGAGTCCGGCGCGATCGTCGAGCAGGGTACGCACGACGCGCTGCTGGCGGCGGACGGCGCCTACGCGAAGCTGTACGCGGCGCAGTTCGCCGAGCCGCTGGCGGAGGTGGAGGCGGAGTGAGCGCCGGTGTCTGAAGCCCGGTGAGCGGCGGCCCGTACCTCTCCGGTACGGGCCGCCGCCCTTCCGGCGCCGGCTCCGGTCCGCCCGGGCGTCAGTCCCCGTCCGCCTCCGTCACCCGTTCGGCCGTCCACGCCGCGATCCGTTCGAGCAGCGCGTCGGGCGCCGCGTTCTCCGCGTGGCCGAAGCCGCGCTCCAGCCACAGCTCGCTGGTCGCCGGGTCGGCGGCAGCGGCCAGCATCCTCGGGTGGTCCAGCGGGAAGTACGGATCCCGGTCGCCGTGCACGACGAGCAGCGGGGTGGGAGCGATGCGCGGGACGGCCGCCACAGGGGAGAGCGGTACGGGATCCCAGTCCTCCGGGTGGATACGGGTACCCAGCCCCAGGCGCGACACCAGGCGTCCCGTGGGCCGCGTCACCACCCAGTGCACCCTGCGCATCGAAGCCGTACCCCGGTAGAACCACCGCGCGGGAGCACTCACCGACACCACCATGTCGGTACGCGCATCCGTGCGCCCCTCGCGCGCCCCTCCGTACAGCGCGGCGTGCCGCAGGACGACCGAGCCGCCCATGGAGAATCCCACGGTCGCCACCCGGCGGTGGCCCAGGGCGCGCGCCCAGCCGACCGCGGCGGCCAGGTCCAGCACCTCCCGGTCGCCGACCGTGGAGCGCCCGCCGGACCGCCCGTGCCCCCGGAAGGAAAACGTGATCACGGCCGCACGCTGGGCGAAGACCCCGGCCGCGCGGCGCAGCGCGGGCCGTTCCAGCGCTCCGGTGAACCCGTGCGCGAGGACGACGGCGAGGCCGCCGGCGGGGGCGTCCGAGGGGGCGCGCGAAGGCGTGTAGGCGGCGTCGATCCGGACCCCGTCCGCCGTCAACAACGACGTGCGCCGGCCACTCGTTGTGATCGACGGAACACAAGATCGCGCAAAATCGGTCTCGGGTCCGGAAGTCATGTGGGCTATTCTGCTGGGCAAGAAGGATCCGGGCAGCGTTGCCCCCGGGTCCTTTTGTGCTTTCACCCGCGTTCACGCGCGGATGAGCACACCGGCGCTCCACAGGGCCCCCAGGGGGCCCGGAAGCCACCCGTACGAAGCAGTGCCGCATACGCCCCCATGGCCAGGACGGGCATGGGAGGGGCCCCGTTCGCAGGGACCGAGGAGGAACCAGACGTAATGGGCGAGCGAAGCGTGCAGGACACACAGGGCAGTGAACGGCCGGCCGGGGCCCGGGCGGGTGATCGGCGATGAGCTCGCTGCTGCTCCTGACCAACGCCCTCCAGCCCTCGACGGAGGTGCTGCCCGCGCTCGGCCTGCTGCTGCACAGCGTCCGGGTCGCCCCCGCCGAGGGCCCGGCCCTGGTGGACACCCCCGGGGCCGACGTCATACTGATCGACGGGCGGCGCGACCTGCCGCACGTACGGTCGCTGTGCCAGCTGCTGCGGTCCACCGGACCCGGCTGCCCCCTCGTGCTGGTGGTGACCGAGGGCGGCCTGGCGGCCGTCACCGCGGACTGGGGCATCGACGACGTGCTGCTGGACACCGCGGGCCCCGCCGAGGTCGAGGCCCGGCTGCGGCTGGCCATGGGCCGCCAGCAGATCGGCGTGGACGACAGCCCGATGGAGATCCGCAACGGTGACCTGTCGGTGGACGAGGCGACCTACAGCGCCAAGCTCAAGGGCCGGGTCCTGGACCTGACCTTCAAGGAGTTCGAGCTGCTGAAGTACCTGGCGCAGCACCCGGGCCGGGTCTTCACCCGCGCCCAGCTGCTCCAAGAGGTCTGGGGCTACGACTACTTCGGCGGCACCCGCACCGTCGACGTGCACGTACGGCGGCTGCGCGCCAAGCTCGGCCCCGAGCACGAGGCGCTGATCGGCACCGTACGCAACGTCGGATACCGCTTCGTGACGCCGGAGAAACCCGAGCGCGCGGCGGAGGACAAGGACCCGCAGGGCAAGCGCGGCGGCCGGGCCGCGGCGAACGGCGACGGCCCGGAGGGCGGCGCGGGGGCGGGCGCGCGCCGCTCCGTACCCTCGCGCGCCGGTGCCGGGACGGAAGCCGCGGCGGCTCGGCCTGCCAAGAGCTGAGGCCACCCGCGTAGACTGCCGCGCGTGGCCAAGGTGACGCGGGATGATGTGGCAAAACTGGCGGGTACCTCGACCGCCGTGGTGAGTTACGTCATCAACAACGGACCGAGGCCGGTCGCCCCGGCCACGCGCGAGCGGGTGCTCGCCGCGATCAAGGAGCTGGGCTACCGCCCGGACCGGGTCGCGCAGGCGATGGCGTCCCGGCGCACGGACCTCATAGGACTGATCGTGCCGGACACCCGGCAGCCGTTCTTCGCGGAGATGGCGCACGCCGTCGAGCAGGCTGCCGCCGAGCGCGGAAAGATGGTCCTGGTCGGCAACGCCGACTACCTGGACGAGCGCGAAGTGCACTATTTGCGGGCGTTTTTGGGCATGCGGGTGGCCGGCCTGATCCTGATCAGCCAGGGCCCCAGCGAGCACGCGGCGGCCGAGATCGACGCCTGGGACGCCCGGGTGGTGCTGCTGCACCGCCGTCCCGACGCCATCGACGACGTGGCCGTGATGACGGACGACGTCGGCGGCGCGCAGCTGGCGACCCGGCACCTGCTGGAGCACGGCCACCCGTACGTCGCCTTCCTCGGCGGTACGGAGGAGACGCCGAAGTCCGGCGACCCGGTCACCGACCACCTGGAGGGCTGGCGCCGGGCGATGGAGGAGTCCGGAAAGTCGCTCGAAGGGCGTTATTTCCAGGCGCCGTACAACCGCTACGACGCGTACAAGGTCGCCCTGGACCTGCTCGCCGGCCCCGACCGGCCGCCGGCCCTCATGTGCGCCACCGACGACCAGGCGATCGGCGTCCTGCGAGCGGCCCGCGAACTGCGTATCGACGTCCCGGGCGAACTGGCGGTGGCCGGCTTCGACGACGTCAAGGAAGCGGCGCTGACCGACCCGCCGCTGACCACGGTCGCCTCCGACCGGGAGGCGATGGCGCGGGCCGCGGTCGACCTGGTGCTGGACGACGGCCTGCGGGTGGTCGGCTCGCGCCGCGAGCGGTTGCGGCTGTTTCCGGCCCGACTGGTGGTCCGGGGGTCGTGCGGCTGCGGCCCGGCCGCCGCCGGTTCGGTGCCGAGCGTCGAGCGCGCACCCCGTAGCTGATCTTCCTTACACCGGGCATACCTACTTCTGTCGGGCCTCTCAGGACGTTCTCAGACGGTTCTCATGGACAGCTCGCAGAGTCGGGTACATGACCGAAACCTACCGCCGGAGCGGTGACGAGACTCCCCAGTACCAGGGTTACGCCCACGGGCCGCAGGCGCCGGGCGGGACGAGCGGGACGGGCTACCCGGCACCGCCGCCGCACCCGCCGTACGCCGCGCCCCAGCCGGCGGCCGGCAGCCCCGCGGGCCCCGGCACCCCCGGCCCGGGAACCCCCGGCCCGGAATCACCCGGCCCCGGAAACCCCGGCTTCGGCGGCCCCGGCGGACCGGGCGGCCCGGACGGCCCCGAGGGCACCGGCGCCCCCGCCCCGCGCCGCCGGGCCCGCCGCCCCGTCGCGCTGATAGCGGCCGTGGCGCTCGCCTCCGGTCTGATCGGCGGCGGCAGCGCCGCCCTCATCGGCAGCGCCACCGACCAGCAGCAGGCCGCCACCACCACCCCGGCCGTCAACACGGGCACCGCGAAGGGCGGCGGCAGCGTCTCCGCGGTGGCCAAGGCCGTCACCCCCGCCATAGTGGAGATCAAGGCGCGGACACAGAGCGGCGAGTCGACCGGCTCCGGCGTGGTCGTCACCCCGGACGGCGAGATCGTCACCAACAACCACGTGGTGGCCGGCGCCTCCTCGATCGAGGTCACCTTCAGCGACGGCACCAAGAAGCAGGCCGACATCGTGGGCACCGACCCGGACAAGGACTTGGCGCTGATCAAGGTGAAGGGAGCCAAGAACCTCACCACCGCCTCGTTCGGCAACTCCGACCAGCTCGCGGTCGGCGACGAGGTCGTGGCCATCGGCTCCCCCGAAGGGCTCACCGGCTCGGTCACCAGCGGCATCGTCTCCGCCCTCAAGCGCGATGTGACGGTCCCCAAGGACGAGGGCCGGCAGCAGCAGGAGCAGGGCGGCCCCGGCTGGCCGTTCGAGTTCGGCGGCAACCAGTACAACGGCGACACCGGACAGTCGAAGACCACGTACAAGGCCATCCAGACCGACGCGGCGCTCAACCCCGGCAACTCCGGCGGCGCGCTGATCGACATGAAGGGCCGGGTCATCGGCATCAACTCCGCGATGTACTCGCCCAGTTCCGCACAGGGCAGCAGCTCCGCGGGGAGCGTCGGCCTCGGCTTCGCCATCCCGATCAACACCGTCAAGGCGGACCTCGCCAACCTGCGGTCGGGCGGCAGCAGCAAGAGCTGAGACGGCCGGCACCCCCTGCCGCCGCACCCCGGAGCCCCCCCCGCCCCGAACCTCACGTACGTACGAGGAGGCCACCATGGCCAGCAAGATCACCGTCCCGGTCCACCGCGCCCGCCGCGCCGTCGCGGCCGTCATCGCCTGGAGCGCGGGCGAGGAGCGGCGCAGCGCGGGTGTGCTGAGCGTCGACCACGGCGCGCACGCCCGTACCGGGCCCGCCGACCTGGACCTGGCCCGCGACCTGGCCGAGGCCGGCGCCCGGGTGGCCGGCGCCCGTACCGAGCGCCCCACGGAGGTCGCGGCGGCCGCACGCCCGCGCCCCAAGCGGGGCACCACGCCGGGTACGGCCCGGCAGTCCCGGGCCGCCGCCGCCCGGAGATGACCGGCGCGCCCCCGTACCCCCGCGACGTGCCCCGCGCACCGGGCGCCGTACGGAGCACCGACGAGACCGCGCCGGGCGGCGTGCCCCGGCCGCAGGCGTGCGAGGCTGACATGCTGGACCGCGGAATCCCCGGTCAGCCGACCCCGCCCGAACCCGAGGTAGCCACAGCGATGAGTCCCGCCGAGCACGGTGACCAGCCCGCCCGCATCCTGATCGTCGACGACGAGCCGGCCGTCCGGGAGGCGCTGCAGCGCTCCCTCGCCTTCGAGGGCTACGGCACCGAGCAGGCCGTCGACGGACTCGACGCGGTCGAGAAGGTCGCCTCCTACGACCCCGAACTGATCGTGCTCGACGTGCTGATGCCCCGGATGGACGGGCTGACGGCCGCCCGGCGGCTGCGGGCGAGCGGCGTGACCGTACCGATCCTGATGCTGACCGCCCGCGACACGGTCGGCGACCGGGTCACCGGACTGGACGCGGGCGCCGACGATTACCTCGTCAAACCCTTCGAGCTGGACGAACTGCTGGCCCGCATCCGCGCGCTGCTGCGCCGCAGCTCGTACGCGGCGGCGGCCGGCGCCCAGCCCGCCGAGGGCGACGCGCTGACCTTCGCCGACCTGCGGATGGACCTGGCCACACGGGAGGTGACCCGTGGCGGCCGGCAGGTCGAGCTGACCCGTACCGAATTCACGCTCCTGGAGATGTTCCTGGCGCATCCGCGGCAGGTCCTGACCCGCGAGCAGATCCTGAAGGCCGTCTGGGGCTTCGACTTCGAACCGACCTCCAACTCGCTGGACGTGTACGTGATGTACCTGCGCCGCAAGACGGAGGCGGGCGGCGAGCCGCGGCTGGTGCACACCGTGCGCGGCGTCGGGTACGTGCTGCGCGCCGAAGGCGGCGCTGAATGAGCGAGGCACCGGCCCCGGGTGCCGCGGCCCCGGAGGGCGGTGCGTGGCGGCGGCTGAAGGCGCGCGTGGCGCACCGCTACCGGCAGCTGCCGCTGCGCTCCCGGCTGGCCCTGCTCACCACGGTCGCCGTGGCGTTCGCCGTGGCCGTCTCGGCCGCCGCCTGCTGGCTGGTGACCCGCGACCGGCTCACCGAACAGCTCGACGAGTCGCTGGCCAGGCAGTCCGTGCCGGCCGACATCGTGCAGGCGCTGGGCGACAAGTGCACCGGTTCGCTGCCGGGCAACGTGTGGCTGGGGCTGCCCACCGACTACACGATCCAGATCGTCACCCCCGACGGTGACGTCTGCACCTCGTGGTCGAAGACCGCCATCCCCGCGCAGAAGTCGGACGTGGAGGTGGCCAGGGGCCAGAGCAAGCAGGCCATCCACACCACCCGGACCAACGACGGCCGGGAGATGCGGGTCCTGACCCGGGCGTACCGGGGCGCGCTGACCGACCGGTTCGGCCCGCAGGTCGGCATCTCCGTGGCCACCCCCATGGACCCGGTCACCGAACCCCTCAGCCAGCTCGCGCTGATCCTGCTGATCGTCACCGGCATCGGCGTCCTGGGCGCCGCCACCGCGGGCCTGTGGGTGGCCCGGGCCGGTCTCAAACCCGTGGACCGGCTCACCGAAGCAGTCGAACGGGTCGCCCGTACGGAGGACTTGACGGTCCGCATCCCCGCCGAGGGCGAGGACGAGATCGCCCGCCTCTCCCGCTCCTTCAACTCCATGACCGCGGCGCTGGCCTCCTCCCGCGACCTCCAGCAGCAGCTGATCGCGGACGCCGGGCACGAGCTGCGGACGCCGCTGACCTCGCTGCGGACCAACATCGACCTGCTGGTGCGCAGCGAGCAGTCCGGCCGGCCGCTGCCGGCCGACGACAAGCAGGCCCTGCTGGCCTCGGTGAAGGCGCAGATGGGCGAGCTGGCCGCGCTCATCGGCGACCTCCAGGAACTGTCCCGCACCCCGGAGGCGGGGCCGGGCGGCTCGGCGTCCGTACCGGTCGTCGCCCTGCACGACATCGTGGACTCCGCCCTGCGCCGCGCCCGGCTGCGCGGCCCCTCGCTGGACATCACCGCGGAGCTGGACCCCTGGTACGTACGGGGAGAGCCGGCGGCCCTGGAGCGCGCGGTGGTCAACCTGATGGACAACGCGGTCAAGTTCAGCGCGGCGGACGGTGCCGTCGAGGTCGGCCTGCACAAGGGCGAGCTGCGGGTGCGCGACCACGGCCCCGGCATCCCGGAGGAGGAACTGCCGCACGTCTTCGAGCGGTTCTGGCGCTCGCCGTCCGCCCGCAGCCTGCCGGGCAGCGGGCTCGGGCTGTCGATCGTGGCGCGTACGGCCTACCAGGCGGGCGGCACGGTCGAGCTGCGGGCGGCGCCGGGCGGCGGCACGGAGGCCCTGCTGAGCCTGCCGGGGGCGGCTTCGCCACCGCCGGAGCTGCCTTAGCCGGGGCGGGGCCGGAGCCCGGGGGCCGGGCCCGGGAAGCCAGGGCCAGGACCGTGCGGATGGCTGGTGGCCGGTGGCCGAGAGGGCTCGCCCCGCGGCCACCGCCTGCTTCGTGCTACTTCCGCTGTTTCCCGTGTTTCCCGCTACTTCTTGCCCTTCGCGGCGCTGCCGACCGGCAGCCCCGCACCCGAGATCCGCACCCGGATCCCGTCCTTCTCCACCGAGATGTCACGCAGCCGCACGTCACCGGGCGTGTCCGGCAGCCGGAAGGACAGCGACAGCTGGTCGGCCAGCTGCGGCTTGGTCAGCCCGGACAGCGCGCCCAGGATCTTCGGGTCGATGCCGACCTTCTGGAGCAGCCACGGGTGGTCGACCACCACATCGACGAGGTTGACCTGCATCAGCTGCTCGATGAAGCGCGGCGCGCCGGTCAGCTCGTGCAGCTTCTTCTCGTTGCGCAGCGCGTCGTCGATGGCCTGCTGTGGGATGCCCAGGCGCTTGGCGATGGCGGGCACGCCCAGCAGCGCCTTCACCTTGGCGGCCTGCCGGCTCATCTCGGCCGCGGCCTTGCGGGTCAGCCGCAGGCCTTCCTCCTTGCCGGTGCCCGGGCGGTAGACGGCCACGTCGGCGATGTCCAGGCGCATGTTGCTGATGTCGGTGGAGATGCCGCGGTCCCCGGCCTGCTTGATGTGCGCCTCGGCCTGTACGCGCAGCTCGTGCCCGGCGATGGGCAGCTGCCCGACGGCCCGTACGGAGTTGGGGCCCAGCTCGCTGAACCGTACCTGGGAGGCGCCCAGTTCCCGGTTCATGTCGTCGAACGACAGCAGGACGGTGCCGCGCACGGTGCCGACCGTCGCGCCGCTGATGGAGGCGGGCAGGTCGCCGTCGAGCCGGATGTCCCGCGCGCTCGCCTCGACCTTGGCCAGCGACACCCGGTCGGCCGCCAGGTCGGGCACGGTGACGTCCACCTGGTCGAGCCGCTTGCCGAGCACCTGCGTCAGGAAGGGGAAGCCCTTGATGTCCACTTCCGGATTGGCGTTCAGGTGCAGCGACTTCTTCAGCTGCTCCTCGGCCTTGTTCTGCGCGTACAGCACGGCGAAGCGGTCCGACAGTGCCAGGAACGCCACACACACCAGGAGCGCGACCAGCAGCTTCACCGTCTTCGACACCGCCGCGAACCGCCTGATCCCGCGTTTGCGGCGGCGGTGGTTCGGCGGCGTCCAGGCGTCCGGGTCGTCCTCGTCGGAGCGCAGTCCCAGGCCCAGCGGATCGTCGCTGTCGTCGCGCTCGTTGAGGTAGGTACGCCGGGTCAGCGGCGCCGGGCCGGCCGGCGGGTCCGCTGCGGGCTCCGGTTCGGGGTCGGCGAGCGCGGCCAGGTCCGCGTACGGGTTGATCTTCTCGAACTGCCGGGTGCCGGGCCCGTCGCCCGGTCCGGAGGCGCTGCTGCCGTGTCCGCCTATGCCGCCCATATCGCCCGTGCTGCCCTGTTCGTCATGTGCGGCTGCGGTGGGGGATCGCCGGTCCGCTGCTGCTGGTTGTGCTGGTGTCCGAGTTCCTGGTGGGGGGACGTTTTTCGAGGGTGAGGGTATGCGTGTGGGGAGGCGCATCCGGACATCCCACCATGCTGACGACCCTCGAACGCAAGTCCTACTGGTGGTAAGTGAGGTATACGCGGGCTTGTCCCGCCCGCTCGGCACCCGCCGGTCCAGGCCCCGCCGCGCTGCGGGCCGACCGGCGCGCGACGGACCGCCGGTGCCGGGAATTCCCCGCGCCGCCCGGCGTTGACCAAGGTCAGCAGAGGTACGGCGGACCGCGACGTACCCCCTTCCCGAGAGGGCGCAGCGATGATCGTAGTAACCGGTGCCACCGGCAACATCGGCCGCAGTCTGGTCGGACAGCTGCTCGCGGAGGGCGCCCCGGTACGGGCCCTGACCCGCGACCCCGACCGGGCCGCGCTGCCGGCCGGGGCCGAGACGGTACGGGCGGACCTCACCGACCCGGCCTCGCTCGGACCGGCCCTGCGCGACGCCGACGCCCTCTTCCTCAACCTGGCGGCGGGCGGCGGAGACGCGGCCCGTACGGTCGTCGAGGCGGCGGCGCGGGCCGGCGTCCGGCGCATCGTCCTCAACTCCTCCATAGCGGTCACCGGCGGCCCGGAGGACGAGGGCAACTTCCTCGCCCGGATGCACGGCGCCGTGGAGGAGGCCGTACGCGCCTCCGGCCTGGAATGGACCTTCGTACGCGGCGGCGCGTACGCCGCCAACGCGCTCCAATGGGCCGAGGAGATCCGGGAGAGCGGCGTGGTCCGCGACCCGCACCCGGGCGCCGCCACCTCGCCCGTCCACGAGGACGACCTCGCCGCCGTCGCCGCGGCGGCCCTCCTGGACGGTACGGGTGCCCACGCCGGCCAGGTGTACGTGGTCACCGGACCGGCGTCCCTCACCAGGGAGGAGCAGGTCGCCGCCATCGGGCGGGTGACCGGACGCCCGACGCGGGTGGAGACGGTCTCCGAGGAGGCGGCCGCCGAGGAGCGCGCGACGCCGGGGATGCCGAAGGAGACTCTGCTCCAGCTCTTCCGCCTGTTCGCCACGGCCGTCGGCACGACGGCGCCGGTCACGGACACGGTGCAGCGGGTCACCGGCCGCCCGGCCCGCTCCTTCGAGCAGTGGGCCGAGGACCACGCGGCTGACTTCCGCTGACCGGACAGGCGTTGGAGCGCGCGGCACCTCAGGCGGTGCGGGGCGTGTCGAGGAAGGCGCGCAGGGACGACGTCAGGTTCTCGACGAACGTGTCGCGGGTGGCGTCGTCCAGGAGGTCCAGCGACAGATACGGATTGAGGTCCTCCAGTTCGACGAGGAGGAGGCGGCCGTCCGGAGCGCGGCAGGCGTCCACGCGCTGGATGCCGTGGCCGACGGTGTTCCAGGCGACGAACGACCGGGCGAACTCCAGGTCGGCCTCGTCGGGCCGGTAACGCTCCAGGTGCCACCGCCGGCCGGGGCGCGGCGCGTACAAGGCGTACTGGAAGGTGTGGTCGATGAAGTAGAAGGAGACCTCGTAGGCGAAGTCGATGCGCGGCTGGACCAGCACGTCGCCGTACCGCAGGTCCGCGAGCCGGTCGCGCGGGACGAACTCCAGGCCGATCGAGTCGGCGCCGAGCTTCGGCTTGACCACGTACTCGGCGGCGTCCGGAAGGCGCCCCAGGTCAGCGGCGGCGTCGACGGTCGGGATGACCGGGAGACCCGCGGCGGTCAGGTCCAGCAGGTACTGCTTGCCGGCCATGTCGGCCTGGCCCGTGAGCTCGTTGTAGACGCGCGCGCCGGTCGCCAGCGCACGGGCGCGGAAGGCGGCGTGCTGTTCCTGGTGGTTCAGGACGGGGCCGCTGTTGCGGATCACCGTCAGGTCGAAGGCGTCCATCAGGGCCGCTGCTTCCAGCGGGTGGCACAGGGCCAGGTCGAAGTCCGCGCGCAGCCGGGACGAGAGGAAGATGTCCTCGTCGCAGTACCGTCGGCCCTTCGCCTGGTAGGCCAGGTCGGTCACGAACAGGAGGCGGGGCCGGGTGGATGACATGGGCGGCTCTGCGCTTTCTTGAGAAGAATCGATTCTCCGCAACGCTAACCGGCCTGCCGGCCCCGCTCTGACCAGCTCTTTCGGTGCGTGCGGGAGGGCGCGGAGGGCGCGGAGACGGGCGAGTCGGGGGCGTTGTCAGTGGGGGGTGCCAGACTGCGTCCATGACTCAGAACGCTGTGAAGGGCCCGGCCAGTTACTTCCCCTCGATCGAGAAGAAGTACGGGCGGTCCATAGCCGAGTGGCAGGGCCTCATCCGTGCTTCTTCGCTGACCAGGCGCATGGAGCTGGTCGGCTGGCTCAAGGCCGAGCACGGGATGGGACACGGCCACGCCAACGCTCTGGTGGCGCACACCCTCGTGGAGGCCGGCGGCAAGTGACCCGCGTCGACGGGGGGGCGGTCAGGGCGTGCGGGCGGTGAGGCGCGGGCGGCGGGCCTGGGCCAGGGCGGTGCGCAGGCCTTCGGCCGGTACGGGGAGGCCGGGGACGTCGGGCAGCCGGTCGTAGGGGGCGTCCGGGTCGGCGGCGTACAGGCGGGTGCAGGCGGTCGTGCCCGGTTCGAAGCGCCAACTGGCGGCGAGCGGGCCCGCGTCCACCGTGTCGTAGCCGAGCCGGTCGACGAGTTCCGCGGCCAGGGCTTTCGCGGCCGGATCGTCACCGGCGACCGGCAGCGCGGAGCGGTCCGGAGCGCCGGTGGGGCGGGCCAGCTGGGGGAGGTGGTGCGCCAGGATCGTGCTGAACGCCTTGACCAGGTGCGCGCCGGGCAGGTGCCGGCCGACCAGTTCGGCGGTGGTCAGCTCGGCGCGGTCGAGCGGGGTGATCCGGCCGTCGCGCTCCGGGTGGTAGTGGGTGGTGTCCAGCACGGTCCGGCCCCGCAGGGCGGCCGCGGGCAGGGCGGGTACGGCCGTCAGCGGTACGGCCGTCACGACGAGGTCACCGGCCAGCGCTGCCTCCTCGGCGGTGCCGGCGGCGGCCGCCGGGCCCAGCTCTCCGACGAGCCGCACGAGGGTGTGCGGGCCGCGGGAGTTGGCCACCACCACCGGGATGCCGGCGGCCACCGCCAGCCGGGCGACCGCCGTGCCGATGTGCCCGCTCCCGATGATCCCCAGAGTCGGCATTGCCTCAACCTCGCTGCTGTAGTGGCGGATCGGCGGTCCGGCCGACCACGTCTGCCCGCAGCCGTGCCCCGCGTTCCCGGCCGGACTGCCGCCACCCTAGCTCATGTTCACCTCGGGGTGAACATGCTGTGCCGGTCCGGGCCCCGCGTCAGAAGTCGACCCGCGCACGGTCGTCGACGCGGGCCACCGACTCCTGGCCGAACCGCTTCAGGTAGGCGGCCCGGATCTGTTCGATCTTCGGGTCGGCGGGGCCGGCCTCGGAGGTGGGGTACAGGAGCGTCAACTCGTACGAGCGCTCTCGTTCGATCGTGCCGTGCGAGTCGCGGTACTGCCCGTAACCGTCCTGGACGGTGAGCCCGTCGGGGAAGCGCGGGGTGACGACCGCGTCCACGAAGGCCCGGAACTCCTTGTCGGTGACCGGCGCGCCACCGTCGGGACGTGCGGTGCCGAACAGCAGGCTCGTCTCGATGTAGGGCCGCCCCTCGTCGGCCTTCCGAGAGGCGGCGGCTCGTTGCGGAGCGGCGGCCTTCCCGGACGCGGCGGGGTGCGTGGCGGTGGCGGCCGGCCCGGACTCCTCGGTGAACGCGGCGTACGCGGTGGGCGCTCCCGCGCCCAGGAGCGCGGCGCTCAGGGTGAGCGCCGCCAGGCGCAGGCGGGAGCGCCGGAGGAGGCGGGAGCCGGGGGAACCGGAGCGCGTGCGGGGCTGCGTCATGGGTGTGCCTTCCGTCGGAAGAGCGGTGGACGGGGGGAAGGTAGCGAGCCGGAGCGGTTCGCGCGCTCTGTCCCCGGCCGGTTCCGGACATCCCTTCGGCACCCTCGCGGCCCGGCGGGAGCCTCCCGCCGGGCCGCTGTCGTACGGCGTACGCGCGCTACTTCACGACCGTGATCCGGTCCGCCTTCGGCGGCGCGAGGGGCGCGGAGGCCGAGGAGTGCGCCGTCAGGTACGCGGTGAGCGCGTCCAGGTCGGACGGTCCGACGTACTTGTCCTTGCCCTCCTTCAGGACGGTGAAGCCGTCACCGCCGCCGGCCAGGAACTCGTTCATGGCGACGCGGTAGCTCTTGGCGGGGTCGAGCGGCGCGCCGTCGAGCCGCACCGTGTCCGCGACCACGCGGCCGGCGCCGGACTTGGTCAGGTCCAGGGTGTACGTCAGCCCCTCGGACACCTGAAGGATCTTCGGCGACGCCTCGTTCGCGCCGCTGACCTGCTGCTGGAGTGCGGTCAGCAGCTGCGCGCCGGTGAGGGTCACGACGTTGGTCATGTTGGTGAAGGGCTGCACGGTGAAGGCTTCGCCGTAGGTGACGACGCCGTCCCCCTCACTCCCGGACGCCTTGTGCGCCAGGTCGGCCCGCACCCCGCCGGGGTTCATCAGGGCGAGCTGCGCGCCGCCCTTGCCGTCGGCCTTGGTGGCCTCCAGCTGCGCGTCGGCTATCAGGTCGCCGAGCGGCGATTCCGGGGTCGCCGCCCCGCGGCCCGGGATGTCGGCGGAGATGTACCCGACGGGCTTGTTCGCGACCGGTGCGGCCAGCTTGTTCCAGCGCTGGATGAGCGCGGTCATGTCGGCCGCTTTGGGCTGTGTGCGGTTGACGACGTGGTTGCGCGCGGTGGCCGACTTCACCGACGTACGGACGATGTCCTTGGTGCGGCGGTCGTAGGTGAGCGTGGTGTCCGTGTAGAGCTTGCCGAACGAGGCCGCCGAGGTGACGGTGCGCGGCATCCCGGACGGGTCCGGGACCGTGCACGCGTACGCCTGGTGGGTGTGGCCGGTGACCAGCGCGTCCACCTTCGGCGTGACCTTCTTGGCGATCTCCGCGATCGGCCCGGAGAGGCCGGAGCCGGGGCCGGGGCTGTCGCAGTCGTAGTTGTACGCCGTGGAGGCGGGCAGGCCGCCCTCGTGGATCAGCGCGACGATCGACTTCACGCCCTGCCGGTCCAGCTCCTTGGCGTACTTGTCGATGGTCTCGGCCTCGTCGTGGAACTTCAGGCCCTTGACGCCGTTGGCGCTGACCACGTCGGGCGTGCCCTCCAGCGTCACGCCGATGAAGCCGATCTTGACGCCCTTGTGCTTCCAGACCGTGTACGGCTTGAGGACCGGGCGGCCGGTCTTCTCGTCGGTGACGTTCGCGGCGAGGTACGGGAAGTCGGCGCCCTTGAAGCGCTTGCCCTTCTCGTAGCAGCCCTCGGTGGGGTGGCAGCCGCCCTTCTGGAGGCGGGTCAGCTCGGCGCGGCCCTCGTCGAACTCGTGGTTGCCGACGGAGGTGACGTCCAGGCCGAGCTTGTTCATGGCCTCGATCGTCGGCTCGTCGTGGAAGAGCCCGGACAGCAGCGGGCTGGCGCCCACCATGTCGCCGGCCGCCGCGGTGACCGAGTACGGGTGGCCCTTGCGCGCCGTACGCAGCGAGTTGGCCAGGTACTCGACGCCGCCCGCCTCGATCTTCTTCCGGCTGCCGTCGGCCTGCTGCTCCTCGACGGTGCCGGCGGAGCCCTGTGGGGACTCCAGGTTGCCGTGGAAGTCGTTGAAGGAGAGCAGCTGCACGTCGACGGTGCGGGAGGCGTGGCCCCCGCCGTGGCCGTGCCCGTGGCGGGCGTGGGCGGCGGGGCCGGCGGTGGCGGCGGTCTCGGCGCCGGCCGGTGCCGCGGCCGTGATGCCGACGGCGGCGGCGAGCACCGCTGCTCCGGCCGTCAGTCGGCGCGTCGCGCGCCGCCGCTGCGGTCTCGGTGACATGAGGAGGGTCTCCCTTGTGTGCTGGTGTCCGAGCGGACGCAGCCTACGGTCAACGCGCGTAGCGGAACAGGGGGTGACAGGTGGCGGACCGGTGTGCATCGGGTGTACCGGCCCCCGGGCCGTACGCTTCGGAGCATGACTGACGCAGCACAGGACAAGAGCCGGACGGGCCGGCGGATCGAGGCCGCCGACGAGCTGACGCCGGACACGGCCGCCGCCGTCCTCGCACTGATCGAGCAGGCCGCGGCGACGGACGGGCAGGCCGCCGTGTCCGAGCAGGGGCGGCTCCAGCTGCGCGGCGGGCGGCGCGAGGGCGTACGGCACCTGCTGCTGTACGTACCGGGCGGGCCGGACGACGAGGCCGGGGTGCTCGCCGGGTACGCCCAGCTGGAGGACACCGACCCCGTGGAGGCACCCGCCGCCGAACTGGTGGTGCACCCGTCGCACCGGGGCCACGGCCACGGCCGCGCGCTGGGCACCGGGCTGCTGGACCAGTCCGGGCGCCGCCTGCGGGTGTGGGCGCACGGCGGCCACTCCGCGGCCCGCCACCTCGCCCAGACCCTCGGCATGACGCTCTTCCGTGAACTGCGGCAGATGCGCCGCCCGCTGACCGGCCTGGACCTGGCGGAACCGATTCTTCCGGACGGGGTGTCCGTCCGGACCTTCCAGCCGGGCACCGACGACGCGGCCTGGCTGGAGGCGAACGCGGCGGCCTTCGCCCACCACCCCGAGCAGGGCTCGCTGACCCAGCGCGACCTGGACGACCGCAAGGCCGAGCCGTGGTTCGACCCCAAGGGCTTCTTCCTCGCGGAGCGCGCCGGCCGGCTGATCGGCTTCCACTGGACCAAGGTCCACGCCGCGGAGGGCCTGGGCGAGGTGTACGTGGTCGGCGTCCGGCCGGACGCGCAGGGCGGCGGCCTCGGCAAGGCGCTCACCGCGATCGGGCTGCGGCACCTGGCGGGCCAGGGCGTGCCGACCGCGATGCTCTACGTCGACGCGGACAACGTGCCCGCCGTGACCGTCTACGAGCGGCTCGGTTTCACCACGCACGAGACGGACCTGATGTACCGCACGGAGACGTGAGCGCGCGGGCGCCTGCCCGGGGGCGTGCGCGGGACCGGCTCGCGCCAGCTGACGGAGCCCGGCGTCTCGCGCCGGTTGACAGAACCCGGCGTCTCGCCCCAGGTGACAGAACCCGGCGTACAGGCCGCCTCGTTCCGCCGTACAGCGAACACAACCGATCACGGTCCGCCGCACAGTGATCCATCAGCGCCGCCGTCCCGCACTTCGGGCCGGCGGCGCCGTGCGTCCCGCTACCCTCCCGCCTGAGTGCCCGCACGCGCGTGCCCGGGTGCGGTCCGGGGCACGGCCAACACGGCGGCAGACGTAGGAGAGTTCCTTGCCCTTCCATGCCGAAGAGCACACCCGCATCGTGCCGGTGGAGCGCCTGCGGCCGGGGGACCACGCCTTCGCGAGCTACGCGGACGAGGAGTCGTGCTGGTCCACGATCGGCTCGTTCGCGCAGACCGGCATCGCCCGCGGCGAGCGGGTGCTGCTCTTCGCGGACCCCGCGCTGCCCGACGCCACCGTGCTGGAGCACCTGGAGGCGTACGGCCCGCCGGTCGGACCGTCCCTGGAGCGCGGCCAGCTGAAGCTGCTGACCATGGACCGGATGTGGCGGCCGGCGGCCATTTCGGTGGAACGGCAGATGGCGGGGTTGCGGCGGGAGGTCGAGGAGGCGCTGGAGCAGGGGTACCCGACGGTCCGCAGCGCCATCGACATGGCCTGGGTGGCGTCCTTCGGCGCCGACATCGAACGGGTCCTGTGGCGGGAGAGCGAGGGCTGCCACCACCTGTTCGCCGACGCGCACTACACCGAGATCTGTACGTACGACGAGTCCCGGTTCAGCGGCGACGTACTGGACCGGGCGGCGGTCGGCCACCCCACGGCCCTGCTGAAACGCCCCGGCGCGCTGCTGGCCCTCCCGGCCGCGGAGTCCGGGCCCGGCACGTTCGGGCTGCGGCTGGTCGGCGAGGCCGACCTGTCCACCCGTGAACCGTTCAACGACGCGCTGCGCCGCATCACCGAAGCCGGCGCGCCGCGCGTCGTCCTGGACCTCACCGAGCTGACCTTCCTCGACGTCTACTGCGCGCGGGCCGTGCTGCGGCTGGCCGCCGAGGACGGCAGACGCGTCGTCATCCGGTGCGACGGCATACACGCCCACACGTTCTCGCTTCTGGGGGCGCTCGACATCCCGCAGCTGACCGTGGAAGGCGAGTGACGCATGGGACCGACGACTCAGGGTTCCCCCGCCGGGCGCCCGGAGCGGCCGCCGGGGCCGGCTGCGGACCTCCCCGCGGACCACTGCCTGGAGACCGATTTCGGCCCGGCCGACCTGCCGCGCCTGCGGGTGGCGCTCGGCGCGTACGCGACCCGCCTGGGCCTGGCCGGCCGCCGCCGCAACGCCCTGCTGCTGTCCGCCAACGAACTGGCCGACAACGCGATCCGGCACGCGGGGGGCGGCGGACTGCTGCGGCTGTACCGGAGGGGTGCGCTGGTGTGCTGCCGCGTCTCCGACAGCGGTCCGGGATTCGACCTGTCCGTCATCCCCGACCGGCCGCCCGAGCTGGGCAGTACGACGGGCTGGGGGCTGTGGACCGTACGGCAGCTGACGGACGGGCTGGAGATCGCCCCGGGCAGCGGCCCGCGGCCCCGGGGCGCCGTCGTCACCTGCTCCGTACGGCTGGTGTACCCGGCCTGCTGACCCGGCGCCCCGGAGACCGGCCGGCCCGGCCCCGCCCGGCGGGCGGCCGCGGCACCGGGTTGACAGGCGCGACACCCGTGGCCGACCCTTCCACTACTTCATTAGTGGAACTGACGTGGCCGGAGACGGTGGAGGGACAGGAGAGCGTGCTGCGCCGCAGGAGCGACCCCGCCGGCCGGATCGCGGGGCACACCGCAGTCGAGGCGGTCGGCCTCGGCCTGCGGATCCGCCGCGGCTGGGCCCTGCGGAACTGCACCTTCCGCCTGCCGGCCGGCCGCCTGTGCGCCCTCGTCGGGCCCAACGGCGCCGGCAAGAGCACCCTGTTCTCGCTGGCCTCCGGGCTGCGCCGGCCGACCGAGGGCAGCGTCACGGTCTTCGGCGTCGACCCCACCACCCCACAGGGCCGCGCCCACGTCGCCTTCCTCACCCAGGACAAGCCGCTGTACCCGCGGCTGACCGTCGCCGAGACCCTGCGCATGGGCTACGAGCTCAACCGGGCCCGGTGGAGCCGCGAGACGGCGGAGCGGATCGTACGGGAGGGCGGCGTCCCCCTCGACGCGCGCGTCGGCGCGCTGTCGTCCGGGCAGCGCACCCGCGTCGCGCTGGCCCTGGTGTTCGCCAAGCGGCCCGAACTGATGCTGCTCGACGAGCCACTGGCCGACCTCGACCCCCTCGTACGCCACGAGATCACCGGCCTGCTGATGACCCAGGCCGCCGAGCACGGCACCACCGTCGTGCTGTCCTCGCACGTCCTCGCCGAACTCGACGGCGTCTGCGACTACCTGCTGGTCCTCGCGGACGGCCGGGTACGGGTGGCCGGCGAGGCCGACGACGTGCTCGGCGCCCACACGGTCCTGACCGGCCCGTACCCGGGCGCCACCGGGGGAGCGGACGGGCTGCCGCCGGAGATCGCCGCGCACACGGTGATCGAATCGCGCGTCACCGGACGGCAGCTCACCGCCCTCGTACGGCGGCAGGGCCCGGTCACCGGGCCGTGGCAGGCCGGCGACCCGACCCTCGAAGAGCTGCTGCTCTCCTACCTGCGGGCGCCCGAGGCGCCCGAGCTGATCGCGCCGAGCGCCGAGCCCCGCGCGGCGGGCCCGCGCCGCGGCGGCCCGCACGCCCGCCCCGCCGAAGGGAACCGCAGCAGGTGAGCGCCGGTACGACGCGAGGCGCCGACCGGCACACCGTACGGGTCTGGCGCAGCCCGCTGCGCGGCGCGGCCTGGCTGGTCTGGCGTCAGCACCGCTGGACGGTCCGGCTGTTCGCGGTGCTCGTGGCCGTCTGCGCGGCCGGTGCGGTGGTGCTGCGCCTGCGGATGGCCGGGTTCATCGACAGCCACCACATCGCGGGCTGCTCGGAGATCTCCCGGCTGCCGGCCTGCGCGGGCACCCAGGACGCGGTGGCCGCCTTCCGCGCCAGGTACACGGCTCCGGTCAATCTGATCACCACGGCCATGGCGCTGCTGCCCGCCGCGGCCGGCATGTTCCTGGGCGCCCCGCTGATCGCCCGCGAGCTGGAGCACGGCACGGCCAGGCTGGCCTGGACGCAGTCGGTGAGCCGGGCGCGCTGGCTGGCCGCGAAGTGCGCGGTGCCGGCCGCGATCGTGCTGGTGGCGTCGTCGGCCCTGGCCGCGCTGGTCACGTGGTGCCTGCGGCCCGCTCTCGACGAGGTCTCCGGCGTCTACTGGTACACGCAGCGGGCCTTCGACGCGCTCGGGCCGGTCCCGGTCGCGCACTGCCTGGCGGCGTTCGTGACGGGCGTACTGACCGGTCTGGTGGTACGGCGCACGCTGCCCGCGGTGGCGCTGACCGCCGTCCTCGTGGGCTTCCTGACGTACGGGTTCGCCACCGTGCGCCCGCACCTGGCGGAGACCGTGACCACGTGGTCCGCCTCGGGCGCCACCGACGCCTCCGAGCTGCCGGACGCCTCCTGGTACCAGGGCGGCGGCCTGCTGACCGCGTCCGGCGTCCGGCTGCCGGACGCGAGCTGCGCCGCCGGAGAGGGCTATGCGGCCTGCGGCGACGGGCACGAGGTGGTGGCCGCGTACCTCGACAGCCACCCGGTCACCCAGCACTGGCAGCTCGCCTGGACGGAATCCGCCCTGGCGGTGGGCGTGGCCGTGCTGCTGGCAGCAGCGCTGTTCCCGGTCGCCTCGCGGGTGCTGCGGCACCGCTGAGGGGCGGGCGGGGGCGCGGGTCAGGGGGGCGTACGCCGGAGCGGACACGCGCCCCCTCGTGCGCCCCGTGGGGCGCGCCCCCGGAAACGCAAGGCACGGGAATGTAAACACCGGGGAGTAGCGGCCCGCTTGCCTGTCCGCCACGTCCCCGTTACCGGCGATTCAATGTCGCTTGCGAGCATCGCTGAATGCAGCCCGCTGTCCCGAATGCCGCCGGTCGCCGCCTGCGCCCCGTACCGACTCCGTCCGACGGGCTGACAAAGCCCCCGGCGCGGAAGAATAAGGCCATGAACCAGCAGCCCAGCGCCCAGGACACGGACCGGACCGAGCCGACCACGTCCCGCACGGCGGCCCACCTGCCGCCGTCCGCGCAGCCGTCGGTGGGCTCCATAGCCGCACACCGCCCGCACGCGGTCGCCGTGCCGGTGCCCGAGCTGGAACCCGACCTCGACGCGGACCTGGACGACTACGAGGAGACCGGCGCGGCCGGCGCCGACGGCGCGGAGCTGCCCGCCGGCCGCTTCCTGGACCGCGAGCGCAGCTGGCTGGCGTTCAACGAGCGGGTCCTGGAACTGGCCGAGGACCCGGCCACCCCGCTGCTCGAACGGGCCAACTTCCTCGCGATCTTCGCCAGCAACCTCGACGAGTTCTTCATGGTGCGCGTCGCGGGCCTCAAACGGCGCATCGCCACCGGCGTCGCCACCCGCTCCGCCTCCGGCCTCCAGCCCCGCGAGGTGCTGGACCTCATCTGGACCCGCTCGCGCGAGCTGATGGCCCGGCACGCCGCCTGCTACCAGCAGGACGTCGCCCCCGAACTCGCCGACCAGGGCATCCACCTGATCCGCTGGCCCGAGCTGACCGAGAAGGAGCAGGCCCGCCTGTTCACCCTCTTCCGCCAGCAGATCTTCCCGGTCCTCACCCCGCTCGCCGTCGACCCGGCCCACCCGTTCCCGTACATCTCCGGCCTCTCCCTGAACCTGGCCGTCGTCGTACGCAACCCGGTCAGCGGCCACGACCACTTCGCCCGGGTCAAGGTCCCGCCGCTGCTCTCCCGCTTCCTGGAGGCCGCGCCGCAGCGCTACGTGCCCATCGAGGACGTGATCGCCGCCCACCTGGAGGAGCTGTTCCCCGGGATGGAGGTACGGGCGCACCACATGTTCCGGGTGACCCGCAACGAGGACCTGGAGGTCGAGGAGGACGACGCGGAGAACCTCCTCCAGGCGCTGGAGAAGGAGCTGATGCGCCGCCGCTTCGGGCCGCCGGTGCGCCTGGAGGTCGAGGAGTCCATCGACCCGGCCGTCCTGGACCTGCTCGTCCAGGAGCTGAAGGTCTCCGACTCCGAGGTCTACCCGCTGCCCGGCCCGCTGGACCTGACCGGCCTCTTCGGGATCGGCGCCCTGGACCGCCCGGAGCTGAAGTACCCCAAGTTCGTCGCGGGCACCCACCGCGACCTCGCCGAGGTCGAATCGGCGTCCGCGCCCGACATCTTCGCCGCGCTGCGCGCCCGTGACGTGCTGCTCCACCACCCGTACGACTCCTTCTCCACCTCCGTCCAGGCGTTCCTGGAGCAGGCCGCCGCGGACCCGGACGTACTCGCCATCAAGCAGACGCTGTACCGCACTTCAGGTGACTCGCCGATCGTCGACGCGCTGATAGACGCGGCGGAGTCCGGCAAGCAGGTGCTCGTCCTCGTGGAGATCAAGGCGCGCTTCGACGAACAGGCCAACATCAAGTGGGCGCGCAAACTGGAGGAGTCGGGCTGCCATGTGGTGTACGGGCTGGTCGGCCTCAAGACGCACTGCAAGCTGTCGCTCGTCGTCCGCCAGGAAGGCGAGATGCTGCGCCGCTACTCCCACGTGGGCACGGGCAACTACCACCCCAAGACGGCCCGGCTGTACGAGGACCTGGGGCTGCTGACCGCCGACCCGCAGGTCGGCGCTGACCTCTCCGACCTCTTCAACCGGCTCAGCGGCTACTCCCGCCGGGAGACCTACCGGCGGCTGCTGGTCGCGCCCAAGTCCCTGCGGGACGGCCTGGTCCAGCGCGTCCACAAGGAGATCGCGCACCACCGCGCCGGGCGGCCCGCCTACGTCCGCATCAAGGTCAACTCGATGGTCGACGAGGCCGTCATCGACGCGCTCTACCGCGCGTCCCAGGCCGGTGTACCGGTCGATGTGTGGGTACGCGGCATCTGTGCCCTGCGGCCCGGTGTCGAAGGGCTCAGCGAGAACATCCGGGTGCGCAGCGTGCTCGGCCGCTTCCTCGAACACTCCCGGGTGTTCGCCTTCGGCAACGGCGGCGAACCCGAGGTCTGGCTGGGCAGCGCCGACATGATGCACCGCAACCTGGACCGGCGGATCGAGGCGCTGGTACGGGTCACCGACCCGGCCCACCGCGCCGCCCTCAACCGGCTCCTGGAGACCGGCACGTCGGACTCCACCTCGTCCTGGCACCTGGGCCCGGACGGCAACTGGACCCGGCACGCGGCCGACGCGGACGGCGCGCCGCTGCGCAACGTACAGGAAATGCTCATTGACGCCCGGAGGCGCCGGCGTGGCCCAGCGACATGACTTCCCCCCGCTCCGCTACGAGCCGGCCGGGACCGGCGGCGCGCCGGCCGCGCTGGCCGACGGCCCGGCCCGGCCCGGAGCACCGGTACGCCCCGGCAGCCGCCCGCGCCCGTACGGAACCGACGGCTCCGCACTGGCCGGACGCACCGCCGGCGACGTCCTCGCCGGATACCTGCACCACCAGGCGACGGACTTCCTGCGCAGCCTGCGCTCCCACGGCGAGAGCGGCCCGGACGCGGACAGCACCCGCGAGTCCGCCCGCCACCTGCGCTCCGCCGCCCGGCGGATCGGCGGCGCGCTGCACACCTTCCGCCCGCTGACGGACGAGAAGTGGGCCGATCACCTGCGCGGCGAACTGGCCTGGCTGTCCGGCACACTGGCCCGCGAGCACGCCGGCACGGCGCGGCTGGACCGGCTGCTGGGCGCACTCCAGCGCCTCACGGCCCAGACCGGCGCCAGCGCCGCGTCCGCCGCCTCCCGGGACACACCGGACCCCGACGCGGCCGAAGCCCTCCTGTCCGCCGGAGCCGCGCGCGCCGGCGCCCTGCTGGAACGGCAGATCACCCTCGCCCGCACCCGCGCCCATTCCGCCGCCCTCCAGGCGCTCGGCTCCTCCCGCTTCCACGCCGTCGCCGACGCCGTGGCCGTACTCGCCTCGGAAGCACCCCTCGCCACCACGGCCGACCGGCCCGCCGCCGACGCGCTGCTCCCCCTGGCCGAACAGGCCCACCGGCGCCTCGCGGACGCCGTCGCGGCCCTGCCGCTGGCCCGCGCCGGCCAGGCGTACCACGCCGAAGCCCGCACCGCCGACTCGCGGCAGGACGGCCCCTGGCACCAGGTACGGCTGCTCGCCCGCCTCAGCCGGTACGCCCAGGAGGTGACCGACCCGGACGACACCGACCCGCGCCTCGCGGAAGCCGGCCGGGCCCTGGAACGCCACCGGGACGCCGCCGAAGCCGCTGCCGCTGCCGCCGCGGCGGCCCGCACCCCGCGCATCGCCCCCGCCACCGCGTACGCACTCGGCGTCCTGCACGCCGACCAGCGCCACGAAGTCGAAGCGGCCCGCTACGTGTTCGGCCGGGTGTGGCTCTCCGCGCCGGTGCCGGAGCCGGGGCCCGCGGTACGGAAAGGGTGAGGTGACGATGGCGGGACAGCGGTACGGGCAGGAGGACGCGGCGATGTCGGCACACCCGTACGGACGGAACGACACGGCGGCGCCGGGATCTCCGCACGGGCGGGAGGACACGGCGGCGCCGGGAGCCCCGCACGGAAGGGGTGACGCGGTGGCGCCGTCGTCCCGGAAACCGGTCAGGGCGGCGGGCTGCGTCCTGTGGCGCCGTTCCCCCACGGCCGGCGGCCTGGAGATCGCCCTCGTGCACCGCCCGAAGTACGACGACTGGTCGCACCCCAAGGGCAAACTCAAACGCGACGAGGACTGGCTGGCCGGCGCCCTCCGCGAGGTCGCCGAGGAGACCGGCATGCGGTGCGTCCCCGGCCCCCGGCTGCCCACCACCCACTACCTCGCCAACGGCCGCCCCAAAGAAGTCCGCTACTGGGCCGCCGAAGCCGTCGGCGGTTCCTTCGACCCCACCCTCGAAGTCGACCGCCTCCGGTGGCTCCCGCCGGACCAGGCCCGCCGGGTCCTGACCCAGGAGCGGGACAAGGAACTGGTGGACGCACTGCTGGGGGTGCTCCACGACGGGCCCGGAGCGCGGCCCGGGATGCGACCCGCCACACCCTCCTGACCTGGAGTTTTCATTACCTACTCAGCTCACTTGAGTCGGGGCTTGTCAACTTCCCTGCGCCGGGGTATACCAGAAGGCGAAGGGCATCGCACCCACTGCCTTCGGAAGGAGATGACCCGTGATGCTCATGCGTACCGACCCGTTCCGCGAGTTCGACCGTCTCACCCAGCAGGTGCTCGGGACGACGGCACGTCCGGCGGCGCTGCCGATGGACGCCTACCGGTCCGGGGACGAGTTCGTGATCCACTTCGACCTGCCGGGCGTCGACCCGGAGACCATCGACCTGGACGTCGAGCGCAATGTGCTGACCGTCCGCGCCGAGCGCACCTCCGCCGCCCCCGAGGGCGCCGAGATGATCGCGAGCGAGCGCACGACGGGCAAGTTCAGCAGGCAGCTCTTCCTCGGCGACACCCTGGACAGCGATCGGGTGGACGCGGCGTACGAGAACGGCGTCCTGACCCTGCGCATCCCGGTCGCGGAACGGGCCAAGCCGCGCAAGATCGAGATCGCGGGCGGGAGCTCGCGGAAGCAGATCTCCCACTGAGGCAGCGCCGCGGCGCCACCTCAGCGCGGCGCCGCGGCGACACCACCGGCCAGGACCGGCAGCCCCGCCCGACGCACGACCGGACGCACGACAGCAGGCAGCGCCCCGGCCCCTCCAGCCCGCGCCGCATACTGGAGCGATGGGTGTGCATCCGGAATCCGAGATCAGAGCGTTCCTCAAGGCGCGCCGGGCCGCACTGGACCCCCGCGAACTCGGCCTGCCGAACGGCCTCGCCCGGCGCCGCGTGCGCGGCCTGCGGCGCGAGGAGGTCGCACAGCTGGCCGGCATCAGCGTCGATTACTACACCCGCATCGAACAGGGCCGCGCCAACGCCGTCTCCGAGCCGGTGCTGGACGCCATCGAACGCGCCCTGCGCCTGTCCGACGCCGAGGCCCGCTACCTGCGCAACCTCGCCGTACCACCGCGGCGCCCGACGACGCCGCCGCAGCCGGCCCGGCGCGTACGGCCCGAGATCCGGCACCTGCTGGACGCCCTCGGCGAGACCGTGCCCGCCATCATCCAGGGCCCCGGCATGGACGTCCTCGCCTGGAACCGCCTCGCCGCCCGCATCACCTTCGACTACGACGCCATCGAGCCCGAGCGGCGCAACTCCGCCCTCCTCGTCTTCCTCGACCCGGCCTCGCGCGCCCTCCACCCGGACTGGGCACTGATCGCGGAGAACATCGTCGGCAACCTGCGCGCCGAAGCCGGCCGGAGCCCCGAGAACCCCCGCGTCTGCGGCGTCATCTGCGAACTGCTGGACAAGAGCGCCGACTTCCGGCGTCTGTGGGCGGCCCAGTCCGTACAGGAACGGTGCAGCGGCACCCAGCGCGTACGCCACCCCGAGGCCGGCGAACTCGTGCTCAGCTACGAGACCTTCCGCCTGCCCCAGGAATCCGGGCAGGCGCTGTGCACGTACACGGCCCCCCGCGATTCACCTACGGCGGGGAAGCTGCGGGAGTTGGCGGGGGCGGTGGCCGCAGAGCCGGGACCGGTGGCTGTGGAAACGAGGCCGGTGGCCGGGGGCCTGGCCGGATAGGGCGCCTCACACCGGCGCGGCGCCTCGCCCCGGAACCGACCGGCTCGCAAGCGATCACCTCACACCGGCGCGACCGCCTCCCACCGCACCGTGACCTCCCCCTGCCGCCACCGTCGCGGCCCGTCGGCCAGCGGCCACGCCGTGCTCAGCGCGAGCACGCTGCGCATCCACCGCTGCCGCGCGCCCAGCGACGCGTACGGGGCGGCCGCCGCCCACGCCCGGTCGAAGTCGCGCAGGAAGGCGTGCACGGGCTGGCCCGGCACATTGCGGTGGATCAGCGCCTTCGGCAGCCGTTCCGCCAGGTCGGACGGGGTTTCGAGGGCACCGAGGCGGGCCGCGAAGGTCACCGTGCGCGGGCCCTCCGGGCCCAGCGCCACCCACACGTGCCGCCGCCCGATCTCGTCGCAGGTACCCTCCACCAGCAGCCCGTCCGGCGCCAGCCGCGCGCACAGCCGCTCCCACACGGCGGCCACCTCGTCCTCCGCGTACTGCCGCAGTACGTTCGCCGCCCGGATCAGCACCGGCGCCCGCCGCCCCGGCAGCGGCACCTCGAACCCGCCGTGGGCGAAGACCAGCCCCGGGCACGCGTACGGCGCCGCCGCGGCGACCCGCGCCGGGTCGATCTCGATGCCGACCACCTGGGCGTCGGCCCGTACCGTCCGCAGCCGGGCCAGCAGCTCCACGGCGGTCCAGGGCGCGGCGCCGTAACCGAGGTCGACGGCGACGGGGGCGGGGCCGCGGCGCAGCGCGGCGGCGTGGGTGGCGGCGATCCAGCGGTCCATGCGGCGCAGCCGGTTCGGGTTGGTGGTGCCGCGGGTCGCGTTCCCGAGGGGACGGGAGGGCGGGGGAGAGGCGGACGTGCTGCGGACCATGTCCTGACTTTATGCGCCCACCGGCCTCACCCGTCACAAGGTCACACTTTGGCAAAGTGGGACGAGAGCGGGCGCACAGGGAAATGGACGCGCCCCTGGCGTTGTTACGGGCTTCGGAGGCGCCGTACGCCCCGGCCAGGCCGTACCGGCTAGGAGGTAGCCCGCAGTGAGCCAATATGTGTCCAGGCTCCGCAGCCGTTCCCACGGTCCGTTCCCGGGCCGTTCCGGGCTGCGCCTGCCGGGCGCGGTCCGCCGCCCACGCCGGGTCGCCATGCTCAGCGTGCACACCTCCCCGCTGCACCAGCCGGGCACCGGCGACGCCGGCGGCATGAACGTCTACATCGTCGAGCTGGCCAGGAAGCTCGCCTCCCTCAACATCGAGGTCGAGATCTTCACCCGCGCCACGACCGGCACCCTGCCGCCCGCCGTCGAGCTGGCCCCCGGCGTCCTCGTACGGCACGTGGACGCGGGCCCGTACGAAGGCCTGGCCAAGGAGGAGCTGCCGGCCCAGCTCTGCGCCTTCACGCACGGCGTGATGCAGGCCTGGGCGGGCCACCGCCCCGGCTACTACGACCTGGTGCACTCCCACTACTGGCTCTCCGGTCACGTCGGCTGGCTCGCCGCCGAGCGCTGGGGCGTCCCGCTCGTGCACGCCATGCACACCATGGCCAAGGTCAAGAACGCCGCCCTGGCCGCGGGCGACACCCCCGAACCCGCCGCGCGCGTCATCGGCGAGACCCAGATCGTGCGCGCCGCCGACCGGCTGATCGCGAACACGGAGGAGGAAGCCGGGGAGCTGACGCGCCACTACGAGGCCGAGCCGGGCAAGGTCGCCGTCGTACACCCGGGCGTGAACCTGGACCGCTTCCGCCCCACCGCACCCGGCGCCCCCACGGGCCCCGCCCCCACCTCCGTCCAGTCCACCCCCACCACCGCCCAGGACACCTCCGCCTCGCGCGCCGCCGCCCGTGCCCGCCTCGGCCTGCCCCAGGACGCCCTGATCCCGCTCTTCGCCGGCCGCATCCAGCCGCTGAAGGCCCCCGACATCCTGCTGCGCGCCGTCGCCGTCCTGCTCGACGAGGATCCGTCCCTGCGGTCGCGGCTGGTCGTCCCGGTGGTCGGCGGACCCAGCGGCAGCGGCCTGGCCAAGCCCGAGGGGCTGCAGAAGCTGGCCGCCCGCCTCGGCATCGCCGACGTCGTCCGCTTCCGCCCGCCGGTCGGCCAGGAGCAGCTCGCCGACTGGTACCGCGCCGCGTCCGTACTGGTCATGCCGTCCTACAGCGAATCCTTCGGCCTGGTCGCCATCGAGGCCCAGGCGTGCGGCACCCCGGTGATCGCCGCCGCCGTCGGCGGCCTCCCGGTGGCCGTACGCGACGGCGTCAGCGGCTTCCTCATATCCGGCCACGACCCGGCGGACTACGCCCGCGCCCTCGGCCGCTTCGCCCGCGACACGTCGCTGGCCGGCCGGATGGGCGGCGCCGCCGCCCGGCACGCCCGGTCCTTCGGCTGGGACACCGCCGCCGCCGCGACCGCCGAGGTGTACACCGCCGCGATGCAGGAGCGGCGCCGTCACCTACGATCACCCCATGGCTGACGACACGGCACGACAGGTGATCGAGACGGCTCTCGACGACGCCGGCCTGACGTGGGAATCGCCCACCGACGGCACGTACGTGGTGACCCTGCCCGGCACCCGCAAGCTCTCCACGACCTGCTCCCTGATCGTCGGCAAGCACTCCCTGTCCATCAACGCCTTCGTCGTCCGCCGCCCGGACGAGAACCACGAAGCCGTGCACCGCTGGCTCCTGGAGCGCAACACCCGCCTGTACGGCGTCAGTTACGCGATCGACAAGCTCGGCGACATCTACCTCGTCGGCAAACTCCCGCTCGCGGCCGTCACCCCCGACGAACTCGACCGCATCCTCGGCACGGTCCTGGAGAACGCCGACGGCAGCTTCAACACCCTCCTGGAAATGGGCTTCGCCTCCGCCATCCGCAAGGAGTACGAGTGGCGGGTCGCCCGAGGCGAGTCGACGCGCAACCTGGAAGCGTTCAGCAACCTGACCCAGCGACCGTCGACGTAACCGCTCCACGGCAGCCTCCCCTCACCCCCTCCCCGCCCTTCCCTCGCCTCCCTCTCCTCACCTCCCTCCCCCCTTCCCTCCCCTCTCCTCCCTCACCGCACGAACCGGACCTCCGGGAAGCGGGCCGACGGCCCGTCCAGCAACCCGCTGTCCGCGTCCCGCCCGCGCAGCCACCGGTCGAAGAACGCCGTCACGTACGCCCGTTGCGCCGCCACCGCACGACCCGGCGCGACCGTACCCACCAACTTCTCGACGGCAGCCCGCGGCAACCCGCCCCCGCCCCCACCCTTCCGGGCGGCCAACTGCGGCACCAGCCACTGCGCATCCGTGAAGCTCGCATGCTCGGCACCGCTCAGGGTGAGATCCCGGTGCCACCCCGAACTGCGCTCCCACACCGCCTTCCAGGAGGCGACCGTGTGGTGATCGTCGCCCTCCTTGCCCATGAGGAGCAGCGGACGGTCGAGCCCGTCCGTGCCCACCGTGGACGGGTGGGCCGGGTCGTCGTCGCGCTGCGTGTAACCCATCACGCCGTCCAGGTTCGCCGCGGCCTTGACCCGGCAGTCGTCGTGCATGGTCTGTGCCGCCGTGAACCCGCCGCCCGACTGCCCGAACATCCCGACCGCCCGCAGATCCAGCGTCCCTCTCAGCACCCGCGGCAGCGCCACTGACCGTCCCAGCTCGTCCAGCACGAACCGGGCATCGCCCACCCGCACCGCCGTGAGCTTCTTCAGCAGCGCGGTGAGCCGCTCGGGCCGCCCCTGCACCTTCCCGACCTCCTCCCGCATCCGGCTGTACGCCACCCGCCCGCCCGGGAACTGCACGCCCGGCGCCTCGTACGTGTGATCGATGCCGACGACCGCGTACCCCCGTGACGCCAGCTCGTCACAGAGCGTGCTGCCGAGCGAGCGCGGGTCCGCCGCACCGGGCGAGTAGAGCACCACCGGGAAGCCCCGCCCGCCGTGCCGCGCGACCGGCGCGTCCAGGTGTGCGTGCGTACGGGTGGCACCCCAGTCGGCCGTCCCCTTCGGAATGACCGCCGAAAAATTGCTCCAGGCCTCGAAGGCCGCCGCCTCCCCGGGCAGCATCTGCGGCGCACGCGGACGCCCGCCCACCGCCCGGGCCGGGTAGCGAACACTCACCATCAGCTCCCGCCGCGCCCGGTCCGCCACCCAGGGATCACGACGCCCGCCGTCCACCAGGTGGAGGGACACGATCCCCACCCCGTAAGGACCGGTCGGCGCAGGCAACGCCATACGAACCGGCACCGCCCCCCGAACACCCCCGGCCCTCGTCACACCCTCGTGCCCGGCCCTCGGCACACCCTCATGCCCGGTACCCGCCCTGCCCTCGCGTCCGCCGCTCCCCTCACCCGCCGGCGTCGCGAGAGCCAGGGCCGACACGACCCCCAGCCCCGCCCTCACACAAGCTCGCCGCGTGTACGTCATGACCATCCCGCCCTTCCCCACTCGGCCCCACGACTCGCAGCCGTCCGTGCCCCTTCCCCCTCCCGCCCCCCTCGAAGCGGGCCGCGGCGATCCCATGACCGAATGTGGATTACGCTCAAAGACATGGCCGACGCACCGTACAAGCTGATCCTCCTTCGCCACGGCGAGAGCGAGTGGAACGCGAAGAACCTGTTCACCGGCTGGGTGGACGTCAACCTGAACGAGAAGGGCGAGAAGGAGGCGGTCCGCGGCGGTGAGCTGCTCAAGGACGCCGGCCTGCTCCCCGACGTCGTGCACACCTCCGTCCAGAAGCGCGCCATCCGCACCGCGCAGCTGGCCCTGGAGGCCGCCGACCGCCACTGGATCCCGGTCCACCGCAGCTGGCGCCTGAACGAGCGCCACTACGGCGCGCTCCAGGGCAAGGACAAGGCGCAGACCCTGGCCGAGTTCGGCGAGGAGCAGTTCATGCTCTGGCGCCGCTCGTACGACACCCCGCCGCCCGCCCTCGCGGACGACGCGGAGTTCTCCCAGATCGACGACCCGCGCTACGCGGTCATCCCCAGCGAGCTGCGCCCGCGCACCGAGTGCCTCAAGGACGTCGTCGTCCGCATGCTGCCGTACTGGTACGACAGCATCGTCCCGGACCTGGCCACCGGCCGCACCGTCCTGGTCGCCGCCCACGGCAACTCGCTCCGCGCCCTGGTCAAGCACCTCGACGGCATCTCCGACGCCGACATCGCCGGCCTGAACATCCCCACCGGCATCCCCCTCTCCTACGAACTCGACGCCGACTTCCACCCGGCGAACCCGGGCGGCACCTACCTCGACCCGGAAGCCGCCAAGGCCGCCATCGAGGCCGTCAAGAACCAGGGCAAGAAGAAGTAATCTCCCGGCCCGGGGCTACTGCTCCCGGGTCCGCTGCTTCCGGGTTTCTTGCCTTCAAGCCCCCTGCCTGCGGGTTCTTCGCCGGTGGGGGGCTTGTTGCTGGCGGCCCTGGGGGCTGGAAGTTGCGGTTGGGCTGTTTGTCTCGTCGTGTGGCTCGGAGGGGCGGCCGTTCCGTGCCGTTGCCCCAGGCCGCTACGGGACGCAGGTCAGGGCCCCGCCCGGTGGGATGCCGGGCGGAACCCTGTGTGTCGCGCCCGTGAGCCGAGCGGCCGCCGGAACGTTTGGTCGCGGGCGCTGTCGGTGGGGCGGTGGTGGCTGGGGTCAGCCGCAGTCGCCGCCGCACTGGCAGGGGCCGCCGGACTGGCAGCCGCAGGAGCAGCCGGAGCCGCAGCTGCAGTTGCTCAGCTGGGGGCCGGGGGTGGTCGAACGCGTCATGATCTGCCTCCTTGGGAAGAGGGGCATCGAATGTCGTCCGCTCTCCATTGGAGGCCCGCCCGCCGAGGCGCATCAACGGCGCGTGGTGGCACGGCGCGCCGCCGTGCGGCTCCTGGCCGGGGCGTGCGTGCCGTGCCGTGCGCGGCCGGGTGCTGCTACGCGCCCTCCACCGGGGCCGGCGGGGCGATCTCGTCCGCGTGCTCGCCGGTGACCAGATAGACGACGCGCTTGGCGACCGACACCGCGTGGTCGGCGAACCGCTCGTAGTAGCGGCCCAGCAGCGTCACGTCCACGGCCGTCTCGATGCCGTGCTTCCAGCGGTCGTCCATCAGGTGCTGGAAGAGGGTGCGGTGGAGCAGGTCCATCGCGTCGTCGTCCTGCTCCAGCTGGAGCGCGAGGTCGACGTCCTTGGTGATGATCACTTCGGCGGCCTTGGCCATCAGACGCTGCGCGAGCTGGCCCATCTCCAGAATCGTCGCGTGCAGATCCCGCGGCACGGCCGTGTCCGGGAAACGCAGCCGGGCGAGCTTGGCCACGTGCTGGGCCAGGTCGCCGGAGCGTTCCAGGTCGGCGCTCATGCGCAGGGAGGTGACGACGATCCGCAGGTCGGTGGCGACCGGCTGCTGGCGGGCGAGGAGGGCTATCGCGCGCGCTTCCAGGTCCCGCTGGAGATCATCGACTTTCTCGTCGGCGGCGATGACGGCCTCGGCCAGCTTCAGGTCCGCGTCGAGTATCGCCGTGGTGGCGCGCCCGATCGCGGAGCCGACGAGCCTGGCCATCTCGACGAGGCTCTCGCCGATCGAGTCCAGCTCCTCGTGGTACGCGTCCCGCATCAGTGACCTTCTCTCGGTTCGGGTGGTGGCGTGTCGCTCGGGGTGGTGAAGTGCCATTCGGCTTGACGGAGTGGGGGCCGGAACCCCCACGCTCCCACGTTCCGGCCGGAACGCGACCGGTTCTGACCTCCGGAATGAACCGGTGCCGACACCAAGGTGAACTCTGGGCGACGTATGTTCGATCAGGCCCTCGAACGGCTGGGGAACTGTCACAGGCGACGCATAACCTGGAGTCATGAACGTGGATGCGGCCGTCGCCGCAGTGGCAGCGATCGCCGGACTGTGCACCGGCGTCTTCGCCATGCTGGCGTTCCGCTGGAGCGAGCGGGATCAGGCCAAGCCCACGCGTACGTCCCTGCACACCGACGCCGTCCTGCCACCCGGCGTGGACACGGTCCTGTCGGTGCTGCGCTCCTCGGCCGTCGTCCTGGACGAGGCCGACGCCGTGGTCAAGGCCAGCTCGGCGGCGTACGCCCTCGGGCTCGTACGAGGCGGGAAGCTGGCCGTCGAGCCGATGCTCCAGATGGCCCGCGACACCCGCCGCGACGGCGAGATACGCCAGGTCGAGCTGGACCTGCCGCGCAGGGGTACGGGCCGGGGCGGCGACGCGCTGGCGGTCTCGGCGCGGGTCGCGCCCCTCGGCTCGCGGCTGGTCCTGCTGCTGGTCGAGGACCTGACCGAGGCCCGGCGCATAGAAGCGGTACGGCGCGACTTCGTCGCCAACGTCAGCCATGAGCTCAAGACCCCGGTCGGCGCCCTGTCCCTGCTGTCCGAGGCCGTCATGGACGCCAGCGACGACCCCGAGGCCGTCGAGCGCTTCGCGGGCCGGATGCAGAACGAGGCCACCCGCCTGACCAACCTCGTCCAGGAACTGATCGACCTCTCCCGGGTGCAGAACGACGACCCGCTGGAGGACGCCGAGCCGGTCCGGGTGGACGAACTGGTCGCGGAGGCGATCGACCGCTGCCGCCAGCAGGCCGGCACGAAGCAGATCACCATGGCCGCCGCCGGCACCGCCGACCTGCACGTCTGGGGCAACCGCGGCCAGCTCGCCGCCGCCCTCGGCAACCTCGTCGAGAACGCCGTCAACTACTCACCGGCCCGTACCCGGGTCGGTATCGCGGGCCGCCGTGTCCAGGCACACGGCGGCGACTTGATCGAGATCGCGGTGACCGACCAGGGCATCGGGATATCGGAGAAGGACCGGGACCGCGTCTTCGAGCGGTTCTACCGCGTCGACCCGGCGCGCTCGCGCGCCACCGGCGGGACCGGCCTCGGCCTCGCCATCGTCAAGCACGTGGCCGCCTCGCACGGCGGGGAGGTCACGGTCTGGAGCGCTGAGGGACAGGGCTCCACCTTCACCCTGCGTCTCCCGGAGGCCGGGGCCGTGCGCGACCGCGCGCGGGCCGCCTCCGACCCGTCGGCGGAGGGCCTCGACGAAGAGGACCGCCCGTACGAGACCTTCAACGATCCGCTCCCTGCTCACCCTGCCCCGGAGGTCCTTCCGTGACCCGAGTGCTCGTCGTCGAGGACGAGGAATCGTTCAGTGACGCTCTGTCGTACATGCTCCGCAAGGAGGGCTTCGAGGTCGCGGTCGCGGCCACCGGCCCCGACGGCCTGGACGAGTTCGAGCGCAACGGCGCCGACCTGGTCCTGCTGGACCTGATGCTGCCGGGCCTGCCCGGCACCGAGGTCTGCCGTCAGCTGCGCGGCCGCTCCAACGTCCCGGTCATCATGGTGACCGCCAAGGACAGCGAGATCGACAAGGTGGTCGGCCTGGAGATAGGAGCCGATGACTACGTCACCAAGCCCTTCTCCTCCCGCGAGCTGGTCGCCCGGATCCGCGCGGTGCTGCGCCGCCGTGGGGAGCCCGAGGAGGTCACGCCGCAGGCCCTGGAGGCCGGGCCGGTCCGGATGGACGTGGACCGGCACGTGGTCACGGTCTCCGGCGGCAAGGTCGACCTGCCGCTGAAGGAGTTCGACCTCCTGGAAATGCTGCTGCGCAACGCGGGCCGGGTGCTGACCCGTATGCAGCTGATCGACCGCGTCTGGGGCGCCGATTACGTGGGGGACACCAAGACGCTGGACGTCCACGTGAAGCGCCTGCGCGCCAAGATCGAACCGGACCCGGGCGCGCCGCGGTACCTGGTCACGGTGCGGGGGCTGGGGTACAAGTTCGAGCCGTAGGCCGTAGGCGTTGGCCATTGGTCGTTGGTTGTTGGCCGTTGGACATAGGCGGTAGCCGCGTGTACGCGAGCGCCGTGCGGCCGGGTCACTCCGGTCCGCACGGCGCTCGTGGTGGTACTGCGATGGCGCATGGCGCTGTACTTCGGTGATGCTGTTACGGCGACGGTGCCATGCCGTACGGCGACGGTGGCGCTGTACGGCGTCGGGTGCCATGCCGTGCGGCGATGGTGATCCCGTACGCCGATGGTGAGCCCGTACGCCGATGGTGATCCCGTACGGGAACGATGTCCTCGTACGGTGACGGCACCCCGCGTACGGTGACGGCACCCCGCACAGCACCCAGCACCCGCCGCACAGCCCCCCCGCGCGGCAGACGGCGCCGCACGTCGTACGTGCCGCGCCGTGCCGCTACCGGCTCAGCGGCCGGCTTCGGGGGACTGCGACATGCCGTTGTTCGGCGAGGCGCTGCCACCGGCGTCGGCGCCGGCCGTGCCGCTCGGCGTGGCCGACGCCGACGGGCTGCCGGACGGCGAGGCGGGGCTGCCGGACGGGCGGGGCGAGCCGGACGGCTTCGGCACCTCGTCCGGGCCGAAGTCCTTGAAGTAGCTCTTGGCCGGGACGACGAACGCGCGCAGGGTGACCTTCCCGGCGGCGCTGAAGTCGAAGGTCACGGACTGCGCGTCGCCGTTCTTCACGGACTCGCGGCCGCTGGCCAGTACGGCGGAGGCGTTGTCCTTGCCGCCGATCACGATCGAGCCGCCGGCCGGGACCACGATCGCCCCGGTGCCCTTGGCGGGCGCCAGCTTCGCTTCCTTGTTCGTACCGTTGACCTTGATGGACTCCAGCGTCTGGTCCTTGCTGCCGTTGTTGAACACGGTCGCGGTCACCACGGCCGGGCCCTCGGCGTCCGGTTCGGGCTGGGTGACGACGGAAGCGTTCTGGATCTTGAGGTCGCCGACGCTGGTCGCGGCGTTGTCCGGCTTGACCTGAAGCGTCTGGGCGTCGTTCCCGGCTCCGCACGCGGAGAGCGTGGCGATCGAGAGCGTGAGAACGGTGGCGGCGAGGACGCCGCGTCGAAGGCTGCGGCTCACGGCGGCGGCATCTCCTTGGACGAACTACGGCGGCCGAACTTCGAGCCCGGTCGCGGATGGGCGGCTGGGCGGCCGAGCGCGGTCGCCGTACCGGCATCCGCGTAAAGCCGCCCTAAGGGTGTGTCAGCGCCGCTAGGTTACCGAGCCGCCCCCGGGCCGCCGCACCCGACCCGCCCCCAGGACGATCACACCCTCCTCACATCCTGGTCGGGCCCGCCCTGACGCGCCACGCCCGCCCACCGCGGTACGGCTGATTGCCGCACACTGTCAGCCCTCCTGGCCCCGTCCTGCCATCACGCCCTGCCGACCCCACCCTGCCGACCAGGCCCTGCCGGTCCTACCGGGGCTTTCCGCGCCTGCTCAACGGAAGTATCGCGAGGGAGGGCGTCGGAGATCGCCGGGGATCGCCGGAGGTCGCTGGGGATCGCCGGAGGCCGCCGGGGACCGCCGGAGATCGCGGGAGATCACGATCGGGTCTAGGGAGAAACCCGAATATCCGGCAAGCGGCTGTTCGGGTGATGTCCGGTCGGTTTCCCCCGAGGTAACCGGGCGGGTTTCCTCTGAGGTAAATCGGGATTCGCAGGGAATGCGCCGGCTTCCCGGAATTGATCACCTGTGGCGGCCGGCGCGCGGTGCCCGTCGGGTGTTCGCGAGGTGATCACCTGGTGATCAATTCGCGAAACGGTGGACACCTGCTCTCCAGAACCGAACGGAGTAGCGGAACTGCGACATCCAGATTCCGGCAAAACGGGACGTACGGGCGTCGCTCCGGGTGCTTCGGGGCGTGTGACGTACGTGTTTCAGGCTGCGTGCGAAGCGGCTCCGACCTGCGAATTCCTGCATGCGGAGGGCTGCCGAAGCACGTTCCGGCCGCTGTTGTCAAGCCCCGAGATATGCCCTGACCTGCGAAAACGCCATTCAGAACGGCCCGTTCCCGTGTTAGCATGGATAGCCACGGAAGGGGTACCTGTCACATGACGTTCAAGGTTGGCGACACCGTGGTCTATCCCCATCACGGGGCCGCGCTGATCGAGGCCATCGAAACTCGCCAGATCAAAGGCGTGGACAAGACCTACTTGGTGCTGAAGGTCGCCCAGGGCGACTTGACTGTTCGTGTGCCAGCGGACAATGCGGAGTTCGTCGGCGTACGCGATGTGGTCGGCCAGGACGGGCTGGACCGGGTCTTCGAGGTGCTGCGCGCACCATATGCCGAAGAGCCGACGAACTGGTCCCGTCGTTACAAGGCAAATCTGGAGAAGCTCGCCTCGGGTGACGTGATCAAGGTCGCCGAGGTCGTGCGTGACCTGTGGCGCCGGGAGCGGGAGCGCGGTCTTTCCGCCGGTGAGAAGCGCATGCTCGCCAAGGCCCGGCAGATCCTCGTGAGCGAACTCGCCCTCGCGGAGAACACCAACGAGGACAAGGCCGAGGCTCTGCTCGACGAGGTCCTCGCGTCCTGACGACGTACGAATGCCGCGGCGCCCGAGTGGCGGCCGACTCCGGCCAGGAGCGGTCAGTTGCCGGGCGCTGCGGCATATCTGCGGCATCTCCGCACCGGCCGACGGCGGGCACGCCCGCCACGGCGTTCCGCACCCGTGCGGACGTCCGTACGAGAGCATCCGCAGCATCCGTATGGACGTCGGACGTCGGACGTACGCGGCACACCGGACGTATTCGGGACGTCAGGTGCGCTCGGCACACCGGACGTACTTGGGACGTCAGGTGTACTCGGGACACCGGACGCGCTCGTACGCGCTACCCGGTGCTCGCAGTACGGCGAGCACGGCGAGTACGGCGGGTGCCGTGGAGTACGTACGGCGTCCGGACTCACGGAAGCGGAAGCTCACGTGCGGCGGAAGCCGTGCACCACTGCACAAACTTGTGATCGTTCCCCGTGGTGACCGCCCCCGTGCTCGTCCCCGACAAGATCCGCCGTCGCGCCCGCTTATGGCGTGCCGGGCTCGGGCAGCTGTCCCGACCGGCGTCACGGAAGGGTCCGGATCGGGGCGTCGCGCCCGGCACACTGCGGCCATACCCATGTCGGCTCAGGAAACAAACCTGTCTGCGCTAATTCCGGGGTCTCCCCGGGCTTCGGAGCAACCGATGTCAGACGTATCCCCAGATTCCGCCAACCTCGCTGCCACCCCCTCCGGCACGCCCCGGCTCCGCACCGCGGCCGTCATCCCGGCCGCCGGACGCGGCGTACGGCTCGGGCCGGGCGCCCCCAAGGCGCTCCGCGCGCTGGGCGGCACACCCATGCTCGTCCACGCCGTACGCGCGATGGCCGCCTCCCGCGCCGTCTCCGTCGTCGTGGTCGTCGCCCCGCCGGACGGTGCCACCGAGGTCCGCAACCTGCTGGACCAGTACCCGCTGCCCGAACGCACCGACCTGCTCGTCGTCCCCGGCGGCGAGACCCGCCAGGAGTCCGTCCGGCGCGGCCTGGAGGCGTTGCCCGAGGCCATCGACGTGGTGCTGGTGCACGACGCCGCCCGGCCGCTGGTCCCCGCCGACACGGTGGACTCGGTGATCGCCGCGGTACGGGACGGCGCCCCGGCCGTGGTGCCGGCGCTGCCGCTCGCGGACACCGTCAAGCAGGTCGAACCGCGTACCGGCGAGCAGGCCGGCGAGCCGGAGCCCGTGGTGGGCACACCGGAGCGCGCCCGGCTGCGCGCCGTGCAGACCCCGCAAGGCTTCGACCGGGCGACCCTGGTCAAGGCCCACGAGACCGTCGCCCTCCAGGGGGACGGCGCGACCGACGACGCGGGGATGGTCGAGCAGCTCGGCGCGCCTGTCGTGGTCGTGCCCGGGCATGAAGAGGCGTTCAAAGTGACCCGGCCCCTGGACCTGGTCCTCGCCGAAGCCGTACTCGCCCGTAGGAGGGCCACCGATGGGTATGTATGAACCGCAACTGCAGATGATGCCCCTGGTGGGCATCGGCACCGACGTGCACGCCTTCGAGAAGGGCCGTGAACTGTGGGTGGCCGGTCTGCTCTGGGACGACGCGGAGAGCGACGGGTACGGCCTCGCCGGGCACAGCGACGGTGACGTCGCCGCGCACGCGGCCTGCGACGCGCTCTTCTCGGCCGCCGGCGTCGGCGACCTCGGCGCCCACTTCGGCACGAGCCGCCCGGAGTACTCCGGCGCGTCCGGCGTGACGCTGCTGTCCGAGGCCGCCCGCATCGTACGGGCCGAGGGCTTCGTGGTCGGCAACATCGCGGTGCAGGTCATCGGCGTACGCCCGAAGATCGGCAAGCGGCGCGCCGAGGCCCAGAAGGTCCTGTCGGAGGCGGCCGGCGGCCCGGTCTCGGTGTCCGGCACGACCTCGGACGGCCTGGGCCTGACGGGCCGCGCGGAAGGGCTGGCGGCGGTGGCCACGGCGTTGGTGCTGCCTGCTCGGTAGAGGCGGGTTGCTCAGTAGAGGTGGGCTGCTCGGTGGAGACGGGCTGCTCGGAGAGGCGGGCTGCGGGGCAGCGGCCGGCGCGCGGGCGGTGCGAGGTGTCGGTGTGAGGTGTCGGTGCGAGGCGCGGCGGGGAGCTGCGACGGCGTCTTCGCCGGGAACTCTGGCGGGAACCGTGACGGGAACCGTGGCGGGAACTCCCTGATGTGGACGGGAGTTCCGTCGCGGTGCCCGCGTACGGCGCAGCCGCTCGCGGCGAAATGTCACGCTTCTGTGTCCGTGGCCCCGGCGGTCGCGGGGCACTGTCCGGTTCGGACTACCCTTGACGCGTGACTATTCGGCTGTACGACACCAGCGCCCGGCAGACTCGCGATTTCACCCCGCTCACGCCGGGCTGTGTCTCGATCTACCTGTGCGGCGCGACCGTACAGGCCGCTCCGCACATCGGGCACATCCGGTCGGGTCTGAACTTCGACATCATGCGCCGCTGGTTCCTGCACCGCGGCTACGACGTGACGTTCGTCCGCAACGTGACGGACATCGACGACAAGATCATCAAGAAGGCCGCCGAACAGGGCCGCCCGTGGTGGTCCATCGGCTACGAGAACGAGGTCGCCTTCAACACGGCCTACGACACGCTCGGCTGCCTGCGCCCCACCTACGAGCCGCGCGCCACCGGCCACGTCCCCGAGATGATCGAGATGATGCGGGGCCTGATCGACCGCGGCCACGCCTACGCCGCGGACGGCAACGTCTACTTCGACGTGCGCTCCTTCCCGGGCTACCTGGAACTGTCCAACCAGGAGCTGGACAACCTCCTCCAGCCCTCCGGAGAGGGCGAGACCGGCAAGCGCGACCCGCGCGACTTCGCCATGTGGAAGGCGGCGAAGCCGGGCGAGCCGAGCTGGGAGACCCCGTGGGGCCGCGGCCGTCCCGGCTGGCACCTGGAGTGCTCGGCGATGGCGCACAAGTACCTGGGCGCCGCCTTTGACATCCACGGCGGCGGCGTCGACCTGGTCTTCCCGCACCACGACAACGAGATCGCGCAGGCCAAGGCGTACGGCGACGACTTCGCCGCCTACTGGTGCCACAACGCGTGGGTCACGATGAGCGGCGAGAAGATGTCCAAGTCGCTGGGCAACTCGGTGCTGGTCTCGGAGATGGTCAAGCGCTGGCGCCCGATCGTGCTGCGCTACTACCTGGGCACCCCGCACTACCGCTCGATGATCGAGTACAGCGAGGAAGCGCTGCGCGAGGCCGAGTCCGCGTTCGCGCGGATCGAGGGCTTCGTCCAGCGGGTGGTGGAGAAGGCCGGTCCGGTCGAGCCCGCCGCCGAGGTCCCGCCGGCCTTCGCCGAGGCGATGGACGACGACCTCGGCGTACCGCAGGCGCTGGCCGTCGTGCACACCACCGTCCGCCAGGGGAACTCCGCGCTGACGGCCGACGACAAGGAATCGGCCGTCGCCCGTCTGGCCGAGGTCCGCGCCATGCTGGGCGTCCTCGGCCTGGACCCGCTGGACGAGCAGTGGTCGGGCGGTGGCGCGGACCGCGGCGAGGACCTGCACGGAGTCGTCGACTCGCTGGTCCGGCTGGTCCTGGAACAGCGCCAGGCGGCCCGCACCCGTAAGGACTACGCGACCGCCGACGCCATCCGCGACCAGCTCCAGCAGTCCGGACTGGCCATCGAGGACACTCCTTCGGGTCCGCGGTGGTCGTTGTCCTGAGGTGAACTTGGGGGCCTGGGGCTTGGGGCCTGGGACCTGGCGGTGACCTTGAGGGCCTCGGGGGCCCCAGGGGCCTCGGGTGGCCTTCGGCCGGGGCCCATGCCTGGTGATCCCCGTGCGGCCGGATGCTCGTACCGGCCGACCGAGGCCGACCGGCCGACCGAGGGGCCGACCGGCCGACCGACGGGCCGGCCGGACGCCCGTACCGACCGAGCCCGTCCCGAGACGGGCCGGTCAGCCGCCCCCGCGGGCGTCGGCGAACCACACCGGAGGGTGCCGGTTGGCCGTACCGGCCGCCTCCGGGCGACACTTCTTGCAGACACACATCAGACAGACATCCGTACGTACGTATCCACTCCACGTCGCGAGACGTCGAGAGCAGTGAAGAGACAGGTGACCCATGGCCGGCAACAGCCAGCGCAGGAACCGCCGCACGTCCAACAAGAAGGGTATGCAGGTCGGCAGCGGTGGCCAGCGGCGCCGGGGCCTGGAAGGCAAGGGCCCGACCCCGCCCGCGTCCGCGCGCAAGGGGCATGTGAAGAACCGCCTCGCCAACGCCAAGGCCAAGCAGGCGGCCAACCGGCGCCCGGCCCCGCGGCGCGGTGGCGCCAAGGGCACCTCGGAGCTGGTCGTCGGCCGTAACCCGGTCTTCGAGGCGCTGCGCGACGGGGTGCCCGCGACGACGCTGTACGTGCAGCAGTTCATCGAGAACGACGAGCGGGTGCGCGAGGCGCTGCAGCTCGCCGCCGACCGCGGCAACATCAACCTGATGGAAGCGCCGCGCCCCGAGCTCGACCGCATGACCAACGGACTCAACCACCAGGGCCTGGTGCTCCAGGTGCCGCCGTACGAGTACGCGCACCCGGAGGACCTGGCGGCCGCCGCCTTCGACGACGGCGAGGACCCGCTGATCGTCGCGCTCGACGGCGTCACCGACCCGCGCAACCTCGGCGCCGTGGTGCGCTCCGTCGCCGCGTTCGGCGGGCACGGCGTGGTCGTGCCGGAGCGGCGCGCCGCCGGCATGACGGCCGGCGCGTGGAAGACCTCGGCCGGCACGGCGGCCCGTACGCCGGTCGCGCGCGCCACGAACCTGACGCGCGCCCTGGAGGGCTACCAGAAGGCGGGCATGACCGTCGTGGGCCTGGCGGCGGACGGTGAGATGGAGCTCCAGGACCTGGAGGTGCTGGACGGCCCGGTCGTCATCGTCGTCGGCAGCGAGGGCAAGGGCCTGTCGCGGCTGGTCGGCGAGACCTGCGACGTACGCGTACGCATCCCGATGCCCGGCGGCGCGGAGTCGCTGAACGCGGGTGTCGCGGCGGGCGTGGTGCTGTGGGAGGCGGCCCGGCGGCGCGGGTGAGTGTGTGCCCGTGCCGGTGGGTTGCGGGGGTGCGGGGGTGCGGGGAAGTGCGTGCCCGTGCCGACGGACCGCGGGGGTGCGGGTGAGCGTGTCCGTGCCGATCGACCGCGGCGGCGCGGGTGAGTGCGTGCCCGTGCCGGTGGGGCGCGGGGGTGCGGGCGAGCGTGTCCGTGCCGATCGACCGCGGCGGCGCGGGTGAGTGCGTGCCCGTGCCGGTGGGGCGCGGGGGTGCGGGTGAGCGTGTCCGTGCCGATCGACCGCGGGGGCGCGGGTGAGTGCGTGCCCGTGTCGACGGATCGTGGCCGCGCCGGTAAGTGCGTGCCCGTGCCGACGGACCGGGGGTGCGGGGAAGTGCGTGCCCGTGTCGACGGACCGCGGCGGCGCCGGTGAGCGCGTGCCCCTGTGTCGACGGACCGAGAGGCGGGCGCTCAGGCGACGCGGACGGAACGGCAGGGTGGTGAGGGCGCGCGGACGGGAGCTCCGGGCCGCGCGTGCTCCGTACCCGAGCGCTTCACCCCTCCCAGCCCCGCCTCGCACAAACATGCGAACAGTCATCCGGAAGACTGTTCGGCGGCCCGCGTGAGCGCCGTGCCGCCGGTGCGCCGGGGCGGCCTCGCGGAGGTCACCCGTGGCACCGGCGGTGATCCCGCGTTCCCTTGACGGGTCTCGGACAGTTCGGGGCGGTCAAGGCAGTGTCTTAAACGCGGGTCACTCGGTTAGATGAGCGTGGACACCAGAACACCCCGCACGCCTACGGGGGGACGCTCGCCGGGCTTCGATGACGAGCCGGTGCTGAGCTCGGTCAAGGTGCCGTGCGATCCCGCGCAGGTCATTGTCAATCACGCCAGCTTCCGCGTGCAGCTCGCCGCGCCCGCCGCGAGCGGCGGTGCCATGGCCGACACCGCGCGCATCCCCGTGGTCCGGGAGCCGGCGGGCGGCAGACGCCGCGCACCCGTGGTGTGGAGCGGCCGCACCGAACCGGGCGGCACCACCGCCGCCACCAGTCAACTTCTCCATGCCGTACGGAAGTCGGGCCGTACCACGGTCACCGCCGAGCGCAGCGACGACGCCGGCACCACGACCCAGGTCCTGCCCCGGGTCCGGCTCGACGAGGAGCAGCCCGGCACGGGCAGCGGTCCCGGCGGCCCGGCCTCGACCGTGGTCGGCCAGCGCGGCCCCGTGGACGCGGACACCACCCTGCTCAAGGGCGTGCGGCCGACCACCGGCGCCTACGACCACTACGAGGTCGAGCCGCCGTACCCGGACGAGGATGCGGCGGCGTACGAGCGGTACGGCGACGAGCAGGACGGCGACGGGCTCAAGCGGCGCGGCGGCGACACGATCCGGCACGCGTACTACCCCGGCCGCCGGATGAACCTCGGTGTCGTACTGCTGCCGCTGCGCGTCTTCCTCGGCTTCATCAGCGTGTACGCGGGCATGGGCAAGCTCTGCGACCCCGTCTACTTCGACGGCGGCGAACGCGGCTCGATGGTCAAATGGCTCCAGTCGCTGCACCCTTGGTCGCTCGTCGCCCCACTGCGCGACTTCGCGCTCTCGCACCCCGTGGGAGCCGGCCTGACCGTGGCCTTCCTCCAGGTCGTGGTCGGCGTGCTGACCATGTGCGGACTGTGGCAGCGGGTCGCCGCCTCGTTCGGCGCGCTGCTCTCCATGGCCCTCCTGATGACGGTCAGCTGGCGCACCGTACCGGTCTACGACGCGCCCGACATCATCTACCTCGCCGCCTGGAGCCCGCTGATCATCGCGGGCGCACCCGTCTACTCGATGGACGCCCGGCTCGCCGGCGAGGCGTGGCGGCGGCTGGGCCCACGCGTCGAGCTGTGGGACCTGCGGCGCCGGGTGCTGCGCCGCGGCGCCGTCCTGACGGCCGTGGTCGCCGGGCTGACGCTGCTGGTCGGTTCGCTGCTGGGCGGCGCCGTACGGTCCGCCTCGGTGCCGTCCGTACCGGAGCCCGGCGAGCCTGCGACGAACAACCTCCCCGGCTCGCCGTTGCCGCAGCAGTCGCAGCCCGGCGGCCCGAAGGCGCAGCACGGCCCCGGGCGCACCGGCAAGTCGCCGAAGCACCCCGGCAAGCCGTCCGCGGGCGCCTCGCGCAAGGCCGGATCGCCGAAGTCGAAGTCCCCCTCGGCCTCCGCCCCCGGCACGGCACGGGCCACCGGCAGCGTGAGCGGCTCGGCACCGGACTCCGGCCGCTCCTCCAGCGGCGCACCGTCCGGCCGCACCACACCGACCCGGGCCCCGGCGACGACCCCCCAGGCCCCGTCCGTCGGCGGCACCGCCGGAGGCACCAACGGCGGCGCGAGCGAGAGCGGTTCGAGCAGCTCCAGCAGCGGCAGGGGGCGCGGGGGGACGCTGGGCGGGTTGCTGGGGTGAGGGGGCTCTGCGGAGGCCCTCAGGGGCCTTGCAGGGGTTCTACGGAGCCCTAGGGGCCGAGCCCCCCAGCCTCAGGCCTTACCTACCGGCAACAGTGAGCCTCCCCAGGCCTTACGGGCAACAGTGAGCCTGCCTGCGTCATACGGGCAACAGTGAGCCTGCCTAGGCCTTACGGGCAGAGCCCGACCGCCGCAACCAAACGGACCGCCCCCACAGCTTCGGACTTCGGCTGTGGGGGCGGTTCACTGCGCGGCTGGCACGGGTTACGGGTACGGGCCCAGGCTCCCCCCGACCCTCAGTCACCCGACTCCCTCCGGGCCCCCGCGCCGTGCGCCGCGCTCCTTACGCTGTTCGCGCTCTTCGCGCTGTCGCGCTGTTCGCACTCTTCGCGCTCAAGCGTCCCGCGCGCCGAGCTCCTTCGCGGCCTCCGTGAGGTCCTTGGCCGTATCGATGGCGCGCCAGTAAGCGCCGTTCGGCAGCGGGAAGCCGGCCAGTCGGCGTTCCCGGGCGAGGCGGGGGAACGTGGTGCGCTCATGGTCCCCGCGCGCGGGCAGCAGCCCAGTGAAGGCGGCGGAGAAGACGTACACACCGGCGTTGATCAGATAAGGGGAGGGCGGCGACTCGATGAAGTCGAGGACGTGGCCGAACTCGTCGGTCTCCACGGCGCCCCAGGGAATGCGCGGCCGGGCCAGCGCGAGCGTGGCGTCCGCGCCGCGCTCATGGTGGAAGTCCGCCATCTCGCGCAGCGAGAAGCGGGTCCAGATGTCGCCGTTGGTCGCGTACCAGGGCTCCTCGGGGCGGGGCAGCGAGGCGGCGGCGTACTTGAGACCGCCACCGCGACCGAGCGGCTCGGTCTCGACAACGGTCGTGACACTCAGGGGAAGTTGTGCCTGGGACAGCCAGTCCTGGAGCACCTCGGCGAGATGGCCGCAGGAGACGACCACGTCCGTGACGCCCTCGGCGGCCAGCCACGCGAGCTGGTGGCCGATGATCGGGGCCCCGGTGCCGGGGATCTCGACCATCGGCTTGGGACGGTCGTCGGTGTACGGGCGGAGTCGCGAACCCTGGCCTCCGGCCAGGACCACGGCCTGCGTGGGGTGCGGGTACGGGGCTGTCATGGTTCGCACCCTATGCGGTGCGAGCCGGGCTCACTGGACAGAGGCGACGCCGGTGGCGAACGACGTATCGCAGACGGGCCGGGACCAGGCCTGCGCACGGTGCGCGGCACCGCCGTACTTGGCGACCGCGGCACGGCCGAGGGCCCGCGCGATGGCCACGCAGTGCTTGGCCAGCGAGGGGCGCTTGGTGGTCGCCTCCTGGAGGTGGGTCAGCGCGACGCCGGGGTTCTTCTCCTGGAGTTCCACCAGGAGCCGGTCGCGGAGGATGTCCTGCGGCGCCCGGGAACGCGCCTTGGTGGAGGCGTTCTCGGAGGACGCGGTCAGCATTTGCGAGTCCGTCCCCGGCGAGGCCCACGGGACGCGGGTGACCGCGAGCGTCCCGGACAGGACGAGCACGACGGGAAGGACAAGGGCGAGGGTTCGGCCGATACGGCGGGCTGCGGAGTTCACGGGGCGATGGTAGCGAGTAGTGATGATTTGGCGACATTTAGTCACCGAATCGAGGGATCTTTTCGCTGAATGCGCGCACGCGATGTTGACGTACAGGCTCGAAATGACGGCTCTGCCGGGGTATTTGTCGACAAGGCGCGTACGGTGGCCGACGCCGACGCCGCTCTACGGACACGACCCGTACGCCTACGGACACGCGACCCGTGCACCTACGGACACGCGAGCCGTACGCCTATGGGTACGCGCACCCGTACCCATACACGAAGCGGCGGCGCCGTCCCCGAAGGACCGGCACCGCCGCGCCGTACATTCGATCACCGGATCGTCCAGCCACCCGGCTACCTGGCCGCCCAGCTACTTGGCCACCCGGCTACCTGGCCGCCCAGTCACCCGGCCGCCCAGCCACCTGGCTAGCTGCCCACCGGCCGACCGCCCTCAGTCGCTGAGCCGCTCACCCGTCGACGTGGAGAACACGTGGGTCTCGCCCGGACGCGGCACGACGTGCAGCTCGGTGCCCTTCTCCGGCACCTGGCGGCCGTTGACGCGTACGACCAGGTCCTTGTGCTCGTCACCGACGACCGCGGACCCGTACACGTACCCGTCGGCGCCGAGCTCCTCGACGACGTTGACGGTGACCGCCAGGCCCGCCGGGGCGTCCGCGGCCTCCTTGGAGAGCGACTTGGCCGCGCCGCCGTTCTGCTCGACGATGTCGAAGTGCTCGGGCCGGACGCCGACCGTGACCGTACGGTCGCCCTTGTCGGCGGCCGCGGCCAGCGCCTCCCGGCTGACCGGCACGACACTGTTGCCGAACTTCACGCCGCCGTCCGTGATCGGCACCTCGACCAGGTTCATCGCCGGCGACCCGATGAAGCCCGCGACGAAGAGGTTGCTGGGCCGGTCGTACATGTTGCGCGGCGAGTCGACCTGCTGGAGGAGTCCGTCCTTGAGGACGGCGACCCGGTCACCCATCGTCATGGCCTCGACCTGGTCGTGCGTGACGTAGACCGTCGTGATCCCGAGGCGGCGCTGCAGGCCGGCGATCTGCGTACGCGTCTGCACGCGCAGCTTCGCGTCCAGGTTGGACAGCGGCTCATCCATGAGGAACACCTGCGGCTCCCGCACGATGGCGCGGCCCATGGCCACCCGCTGGCGCTGACCACCCGAGAGCGCCTTGGGCTTGCGCCCCAGGTACTCGGTCAGGTCCAGGATCTTCGCCGCGTCCTCGACCTTCTGCCGGATCTCCGCCTTGTTGACGCCCGCGATCTTCAGCGCGAAGCCCATGTTGTCGGCGACGGTCATGTGCGGGTACAGCGCGTAGTTCTGGAACACCATGGCGATGTCCCGGTCCTTGGGCGGCAGGTGGGTGACGTCCCGCTCCCCGATCCGGATCGCGCCGTCATTGACGTCCTCCAGCCCCGCCAGCATCCGCAGCGACGTGGACTTGCCACAGCCGGACGGCCCGACCAGGACGAGGAACTCGCCGTCCTCGATCTCGATGTCCAACTTGTCGACGGCGGGCTTCTCGGAACCCGGGTAGATGCGGGTTGCCTGGTCGTAGGTGACCGTAGCCATGATGTGTCCCCTCACCGGCAGGAACGTGCCGGACGATCCGAGTAAAGGAGTGGTGTAGTCCACTGCTGCGGACTGCCCGTGACGCTACCCGCGTCGACGCCCGGTGTCAGTAGCCCGCGGGTCACGAAATAGCGGCGCCAGGTAGGCTGCCTGCCTGGGTACACTGCACCAGACACGCCTCCTTAGCTCAGCTGGTCAGAGCAACGCTCTTGTAAAGCGTAGGTCGTCGGTTCGAATCCGACAGGGGGCTCGATGAGGAAAAGCCCCAGGTCACCGCCGGTGACCTGGGGCTTTCTGCTGCTACGTGATCCGCTGCTACGTGATCCGACGGCGGCGCCGGGCGCGTACGTCCCTGGCGCAGGGCTTGGGGCAGCCTCGCTTGTAGCTTCTGCGCCGCGTGCAGTCGACCAGGCAGACGTCGAAGCGGTGCCGACGCGCTCCGCACGCGTGCGGGGCCGCACGCCCGTGCCGCCGGGTGAGCCGCTGAAGATCGCGGCCGTCTACGAGGGTGGCGACGTTGCGCCCCATCAGCTCACGGCGGTCGGCGATTTCAAGGCGCGTGACAGCGTCCCGTGGACCTTGGTCACGTTGGACGGTGGACCACCGGGCTCACGCCGATGGGCGTGTTGGTTGGGATGTGTGGGTTGCCGGCCTCTCGGGTCGCCGACTGACCGGCTCTACGGCCGGGCGCGCTGAACCCGAAGTTCTTCGGACACCCCGACAGTTCTTCGGACACCTCGACAGTTCTTCGGACACCTCGACAGTTCTTCGGACACCTCGACAGTTCTTCGGACACCTCGACAGTTCTTCGGACACCCCGACAGTTCTTCGGACACTCCGACCGCGCCACACTCGGCTTCGAAGACCGAGAAGATGACTGCCTCCTCGAAGCCGTCTTCTTCTTCGCGGCGTCGGCGGGCCGCACGAAACGGTCACCGCCCCACGTCTCGCCGAGCCCGTACCTCTGGGCGAGCGCGCCTGAATCCTGCGTACGGCCGTCTCCTCGACTTCCGCCTCGACGCGCAGCGGGCCGCTTCGAGGACCTGGTGACGTTCCTCTGCTTCGGCTCGCTCGCGCGAGCACATCCAAGCCACACAACCCGGTACGTGGTGCTGGACGGCGAACGCGGTGACATTGACGCAGATGAAGGCCAGTGCCCCGAAGCCCAACACCAGGAGGTAACGGGTCACCAGCTGTCCGACCCGGCAGGCGCAGCCCGCGAGCAGCGACCCGACGGCAACAGCCTCACCCGACAGGAGCCCGCACCGGAGCCGCGAGCCGGCGAAGGCCGGCTGGCCGCGGCGACCGCTCGTCCGTGGCGCGAACAGCGCGGATTCGCTCAGCTCTGCCGGTGCGGACAGGCGTGGGCGAGCGGCACAACAGGCCCTCAGGCCCTCAGGACCTCTGGTTCTCTGGCCGGGGCTCTCTGGCCCTCTCGTCCGCTAGTCCTCTTAAGGAGCGCTAGCGACTTACGGCCCAGTCCCGTTGTCCTCAACTCCTCATGAGGACTTACCCTGAAACCGCCCGACGATCAGGGACGGTGAGCACCAGATGGCCAAGAAGTACGAGCGGATCGCCGACGAGCTGCGTCAGCACATCCGCGCAGGCCAGCTGAGGCCGGGAGAGCGTCTCCCGGCGGAGACGACACTCGCGAAACAGTACAAAACCAGTGTCCCGACGCTACGTGACGCGCTGGGCGAACTGCTGGCCGAGGGACTGATCGACAAGCGGCACGGGGTCGGCAACTTCGTCCGCAAGCCCCCGCAGCGCGCGGAACGCACCAACGAACGCCACCAGTGGGAGAAGGACCGGGCACGCGCGACCCAGAACGAGCGCGAGAAGACCGGCGCCACCGAGCACGACACCGGACTCACCGCCTCCGATCTCGTCTTCAAGGCCCGGTACCGCGAAACGAAGGCCGACGAGGACCTGGCCGCGGCCTTCGCCGTCCCCGTAGGCACTCGGCTGCTCGAACGCGTATACCGCACCTACCCCCGCGACGGAGACGCGGCCTTCAGCCTCGTCTGCTCGCACCTCGTCCACGACGTGGTGGCGGCCAACCCGGAACTTCTCGACGAGGCCAACGAGCCCTGGCCGGGCGGCACGCAGAGCCAGCTGCACACCATCGGCATCGAGGTCGACCACATCGTCGAGCGGGTAACGGCCCGGCCTCCGACATCAGAGGAGGCCGGGGAGCTCGGCCTCCAGAAGGGCGTCTCCGTGATCGTGCTCCGCAAGTTCTCCATCGACACCGAGGGACGGGTGGTGGACGTCTCCGACGTGGTCATGCCCGGCGACCGCACCGAGCTGGTGTTCACGACCCGACTGGAGCGGTGGTGACGATGACGAACCTCATCACGGTGATCACGGCCGTCCACCCGCCGACCGCCAAGTTCCTGGCCGACGCCTACAAGTCGCTCACCGAGCAGCGACTGCCCGACGGCTGGGACTGGCAGTGGGTGATCCAGGAAGACGGCGAGACCGACGCCGTAACGCCCCACCTGCCCGACGACCCGCGCATCTCCTTCGGCCAGGGCCGGCAGGGACGCGCCGCGATCGCTCGCACCATGGGCCTGTCCCGCGCCGAGGGCGAGTACGTCAAGGTCCTCGACGCCGACGACATGCTGACCCCGGGCGCCCTGGCACGCGACCTCCAGGCCCTCACCGCCGACTCGACGCTCGGCTGGGCCACGTCCCGCGTGCTGGACCTCCTCCCCGACGGCTCCACCGTCGGCTTCGACCAGGACCCGCCCGAGGGCCCGATCGAACGCGGCACCGTCCTCCAGCACTGGAAGGCCCACAACTACCGCGCCCAGGTCCACCCGGCGACCCTCTTCATGCGCCGCGACCTGCTCCTGGCCCTGGGCGGCTGGATGGCCCTGCCGGCGAGCGAGGACACGGGCCTGCTGATGGCCCTGAGCGCGGTCAGCCGCGGTCACTTCTCCGCCGAGACGGGGCTGCTGTACCGCAAGTGGCCTGGACAGGCGACGAACCAGGCGGCTCACGTTCATGAGGGGGAGCGGGAGGCGCGGTTCGCGGTGGTGGAGGCGCGCGCTCGGGTTCTGGCGGCGATGAATGATTGGCGGTACGGAGCCGCGTAGTCACGACGTGAGAGCGGCTGTGGGGGTGCCGAGTGCCCCCACAGCCGCTCTTCGCTATCCAGCCCCCCGTGTCCGGAATCCGACACGACAATCCCATGTCGCGGTGGCGCTTTAACGTTGCTCGGAACGAGACTGGATTGCTGCTCCACGGCCTCAGCTGCGTCACTACCTCCGTTAAGGCGTGGTATTGGTTGGTCCTCCCCACCGCGCCGGGATCTTGGCGCTGTTAGGCTGCTCTGCCTGTACGGCAGACAGGCGCAGGAGTAAGGGGGAGGGCTCTCTTGCCGGGGACTTTCAAAGTCGATGTACACGAACTCGGCTCCATCTCGCAAAAGCTCGACGAGAGCGTCACCGGGATGCGGACCGTAACGCGCAAGATGGACCAAGCCACCGCAGGGCAGCTGGGACACGACTCCCTGGATTCTGCCTGCTCGGACTTTCAGTCGAAGTGGAAATACGGAATCGGGCAGATCGCCGGACTGGCGAACTCCATACGCGGCTCGGTGGATGCCACTGCGGAATCGTACCGGGCCTGCGAGACGGGAATTCAGCAAGCGTTCGCCAAGGGCCTTGAGGGGGCTTCCGCCGGTTCCTCGTCGCCGCAATCGACATCCGGTGCCACATCCCGAGTCTTCGGGTAGGCGGGTAGGGAGGGCTCATGAGTGGCGGCGGGAAGATACCTTCCGAGGCTGCGGGGTACCCGGGCATCGGGTTCGATCCGACCCCTGGCAGTCTCTCGGCGGTGCGAGCACTCGCGGATCAGTCGTTCGAGGCGCACCGAAACCTGAGTTCGGTGTGGCAGACCCTGAACTCCATAACCCGCGGGGGAGATGCGTGGAAGGGCGTTGCCGCAGACGCGTTCTCCGCACAGGTGAAGGAACTGCCGAAGCTGGTCGACTCTGCGACGCAAAGCTTCTATGACTGTGGTTTCCAGCTGAATGAGTGGTCCGCGAAGCTGAGCAGCATGAAGTCCCGGTCGGCAGACCTGGAGGCTCGCGCGGTAACCGCCCGCTCCCGCGTGCGGGACGCGGAGGGGAATCCGAACCTGGGACTGGCGGGGCAGACATTCGACACCGATGAAGAGCTGCACAGCGCCGAGCAGCGGTTGAACCGGGCAGTGAAAGAGCTTGACGCTGCCAGGAACGCCCTCAACACTCTGATCGAGGATGCGAAACGCCTCAAGCATCAGCATGACGAGGCAGCGGAGAAGATCGCCGAGGCCGTACGCAAAGCCTCGGAAGAAGCTCCCGACGAACCAGGGTGGCTGGATCGAATCGGCGACGCCATCAAGTCACTGGCCGAGGCCAACTCCCTCCTGGCACATCAAGCCTGGGACTGGGTGAAGAATCACGCCAACGCCATCGCTGCTGTCGGCGATGTCCTGTCGACGGTCAGCGCCATACTCGGCGCTGCCGGGGTGGGCATCGCTGCTCTCGGCCTCGTCTTCCCTCCCTCGGAGATCGTCCTAGGGCCGCTGGCCGCCGGCCTGGAGGTCACATCGTCCGGTTTCGCGGCAGGGGCGCTCGTGCTGCACGGCACCGCTCGTATGGCGGGCGGCGAAGACGTCGTGTCGAACCGGACGCTGGCGCAGGACGCGCTCGGCACGATCCCGTTCGGTGGCGCCGTTCGCGTCGGAGGAAAGCTGGGCACCGCGATCTTCAAGAGCCGTGCGGCGGACGCAGCCTCCAACTTCGGACTGGTCGACTCCTGGGCCGGACTGTTCGGTGACCCGTCCGTATTCGAGAACTTCAAGCCGACGAACCGCCGTCAGGCCGTGGAGATGGGAATTCCCGGCGGCGGCCCTCTTCTGGTTGCTGTGGAGAACGCGTGGAAGAAGGGCAGCGCGAAAGACCAGGAAACCACTGACGGCGGGTGAGCGAAGAGCATGAAGGATGAGGCGGCGGTAGCAGCACGGTTCGACGGACGCCCGACTGTCGAAGTCGTCTTCACCGGGTTCGGGGCGATGCGTGCTGACCGGGTTACCCGGATCGGCGCGGAGCTGGGGTACGTGCTCAGTGCGGATGAACCTCACGGACGGGGGCAGCGCCGTTTGCTCTTCACCCGCGACGACAGCCCGGTGGCCCGGCAACGCGCCCAGGCGACCCTGGCGCGCGTGCAGGCGACCGGCTCGTGGAGCGCCGTCGCTCAGCCTTGGCCAGGAGCTGCACCCCACGGTCCGTCCGCGGCCATCGACCCGCCGCTGATCCACCCGGAGCGCGCTGCGCGTGCGCAGCGGCAGGTCAAAGCCTATGAGGGGTGGCACCCGGCACAGCTCATCAGCGTGAGCTGCCTCTTCGCCGCAGCATTCTTCGCGCTGGCGTGGGCCGTACGCGAGACAGCGCCAGCCGCAGTGGGCTCCTGCCTCGTCGGCTTTCTGTGCCTGGCCGCAGCCACCCTCGGCCCGCGGTACACGAGGCGCCGGCATCAAGAGAACCAGCGGCTGCTTGAGCGTTACCGCCGTCAGCAGGCAGCCCAGTTCCCTGTCTCGCCCCCTTCCCCTCCTCCCCCTCCCGCAGGGCCGCACCACGACCAGATGGGAAACTAGAGTTGGAATTCATCGCATCTGCGGGCTTCACGGAAATTCCCATAGGGATGACTGTCGAAGAAGCGCGACAGGAACTGTTCACACGCGTATCACGGGAAGCTCTCGAAGAGAGGCCCGTAGCCTACGAGAACCTTGTGAGCAACCTGCAGAAAGTGTCGCAGGCACTCGAAGAGTCCGGGACGCTGTACGCCGGAACCTGCCTGCGCGCCTACGAAGGTGAACTGTCCCTCGGCACCTTGCTTGTCACGGTGACACCCTTCGCCTTCGGGGATGCGGCAATCGCGGCGGACGGCATGGTGCGCGCTCTGGTCGCCGCGCGGGGAGATTCCTGGGCCGGAACGGTATTCGATACGCAGGTCGGGCCTGCCGCGGTGCTGACAGGCGTGAACGGCTTCCACATCCCCGCTGAAACCTCCGCATCGGGGGAAGAGCTGGGCTTGCGGATGGCAGAAATACAGGTGTACCTGCCGGTGCCAGAGGGGGTGGAGGGCCAGGAGCAGTGTCTCGTCTCCTTCAACCTCACGACGCCGTGCGAGGGCCATTGGGACGCGTACTGCTCCGACATCGTGGCACTGCTGAACAGCGTGACGTTCGACGAGCCGGACCACACATTGCCTGAGGCAAGTCCTCAGCCCACCTCACCGAGGACGCCTGTGGGCTCCCCAGCAAGGCTTTCGCCCGGCCGGATCCACGCTGATGGCAAGGCACGCGCGACGCCGTTCGGCTGATTCCTGGGGAGGGGCGAGCAGCTGACGTGTGGGTGTACCGGCGCGATTACTGCACCGCACCCCCCCGGGCGGGGCCTACGGCAGGTATTCAGCGTCAACGCGGGAGAACAGCAGCTCGCTCTCCTCGGTGATCGGCTCCCGCCACCGGATCGGGACCGCTGATGCGCGTCGCAAGGCTGCCGGGTAACGGCTGGCGGTGTAGTCGTTCTGAAGGCGATACATGTGGAACCCGTTCGCCCGTAGCGCGCCCAACAGCTCCTCAGCCGAATCCCCAAGTTCGGCCATCCGCTGCGGCGTCACCTCAATGGCCAGCTCCGCGTCGGGCCGAAGCTGGTCGAGCAGCGGGACCAGCCCCCGTACAACGGAGCCTTCAGCCCCCTCCACATCGACCTTGATCACCCGCGCTCTCGCGATCTCATCAGGGCTGAGGACGTCCGACAGCGGCTGAGCCGCTACTTCGAAGGTGGACTCGGCCTCACCGGCATACGGCACGATGCTGTTGGCCCCCATGTTGTGGGAGCTCGCGAGGATGAAGGTGAGCATCTCGACCCGGTCAGAGATCGCGGTGTTCACCGCGCGAACGTTTCCGCACCTGTTGATCGCCGCCTGCTTGAGCAGCACGCGGTGGAAGTCGGGGGAAGCCTCCAGAGCAACCACAGTCCCGCCCTTTCCGACCAGCCGCGAGGCGAGCAGACTGTAGTAACCGATGTTCGCGCCCACATCCACGAAGACGTCGCCAGGCCGGAGCCGGCGCTCCAGCCATCGCGTCAGGTGCGGCTCCCAGACCCCGAAGAGGTAGATGTACCGCTGGATCAGGTCCTGGGTGTCGGTGACGAACGGCGCGCCGAAGCGCGTACGGGCCCGGCGGATTCGCGGATGGTCGCGCAGACCGGCGTTCAGGTAGGACTCCACGATGCGGGCCTTGCCGAGCGTGCCGGGGGCGTAGCGCACGTACCAGCGGGAGAGGTCGAGCTTGAAGTGCGTGAGGAGAGAAGTCACCTGAGTCCCCGAAGAAGTTGAGCCGGCGGCCGTGTGGATCACCTTACGTACGGCGCTCGATGGGGACCTCGTAGATGATCTCGCAGTACGCGTCCGGCACGACGATGACCGCCGTCTCGACGGGCCGACCGCCCTCCGAGATACACGTACGCCGGATGTGCGTGTCCAGCGCGCTCTTCTGAGCACCACGATCGTGCCCTCGGTGATGCCGTACGGCTCCCAGCTGGTCGACAGGCGTACCGGCTTCCCGTCGGCCAGGAGCCCGTACACCGACCGGACGCACAGATCCCCCTCGGCGATACCGAGGCGCCATGGGCGGGGCAATGTCGTACGAGCAGCGGGCCAAAAGATCGAGTACGCGAACGACCGGGTTCGCCGCGCCCCGTACAGGGAGGGACGCGGCTGTTTGCATTTTCTACAGGGGCCGTACCGAAAACAGCCGGTACGGCCCTATCACGAATATCTGGTCCAGCTTGCCGTAAGCACTCCTGACCCTCGAAGCGCCTTACCTCGGCACCCTTCCAGCTTCACAGCATCGCTTCGTTTCAGGCGCAGGTACAGGCGGTTTCTCAGAACCTCTGCTGCTTCGCCCCCGGGGGGAGGAAACAGGGTGTACCGACAGACAGGCGTAGGGTGTTGGGGGGTTTCACGCTGTCAGCGATGATGTCGAACTTCTCTTCAGGATGATGGCCGTAGAGAATAACCCGAGGCTTCTCCTCGTATGCAGTGATCCTCACTTCTCCGTGTTTTTCCAGTGCTGCGCGGAGGTTTCCGACAACCTTTGCGTGGTCTGCTAGCGGAATATTCGCGTATGCGGTGTACTTCAACGTGTAGCGTCCGTCATCCGCCACCTCATCGTTACGGCCGACGCAGTCCTGGAAGTTGACTTGAGGGGCAGTGGCAGCGTCCAGCGTCACCCCGGCGTAGTGCGCCATCGTCGCGACATACTGTTTGGCCCACGCCGTAGAGTCCTCCCGGCTTTTTCGGGGCAGTGGCCGATTGGGATCGTCTTGTGCTTGAGTCATGCAAGCTCCAGTCAGGAAAGTGATCAAAGCTACCAATGCAAGCAGGCGAAACCTGTGCCGAGGTGATGTAAGCCTCACAATGGAACCTCGCATTGCATTATTTGGTCACCACAAGGGGTTGGGGAGCGTCTTTGTTGGAGTGAGGCCAGCGATGATCGCTCCTTGATTGGCTAGGCTCTGGCTTCCTTCGTCCCAGTACCCGCTATGCCCACTAGTGTCGGTGGCGAAGCGCGTGCCACCGAACCCGTATTGGTTGGGGTCGGGGCCAAGCGTGAGGTTTTGCGCCCAACTGATACGGTCGTCGTCGGCGAGTCCTGTGTAGAAGTTATCGGCGCCGACGTGCAAGTCGGATGCGTTGCCGACGGTTACTCCCGGGCTGCCGACGACCGAAATGCGGTCTGCATCAAGCCCGTCACCACCCGCGTCAGCGTCTCCCACGACAGAGGACCCGTAGCTGTGCCCGAGAACCGTCAGATTCGCCCGCTCCGGGCCTTCGTGTGATGCGCGCAGGCCGTGCGTGAAATCTCGCAAGTGGGGAGCTGCCTCGTCCGCACGCCCTGTGCCGGCGACGCCCAAGTTGGGAGCTTCCGCGAGAGGGACTTCCGGGGCGTCGTACCCTAGCCAATAGATCATCGACGTCTCCGCCGAGTGGTCGGCGCTCTGGGCCGAATCCTGAAGCTTTCCTATGCGTGCCAACTGGCCCCTGGTGGAGTCCATCGTCGTAGCGGTGCCGGGAACCTGTACGCCGACATTATCAGCCGTATCCGGATTCCCCATAGCGATTACGGCTTTCCCGTCATCGGCTCCTTCGAAGTCGAGCAGATACAGCTGCTTGTTGCCCTTGGCGCCGTCATTCCTGTCGAGTTCTTCCTTGAGGGTCTGCAGGTTGTGCTTGTACTCCGGTATGCCCGGAACGGCCTGATCGCTGGCGGTTGCCATACCGAGGTCCTGCTCAAGGGCGAGCCGATTCGCGTCATCTCGAACGTCGCTCGGAAGGCCGTTAGCCTTCCCTATTTGTTTTGGGTACAAATCGATGTACTCCTGACGCGACGCCTCGTCGAGCCCCTTCCACCATGCCGCGGCCTCTTTTGGGTCCTTGGGGATCTGCGGGTCCTTGATTCCCAGGTCCTTCATGGCTTCTTGCGCATCGGCACGGCTTTCGGACGCCATGCCCTTGTTTTTGCGGTCAAGGATTTCGCCGCGCAGCTCGGACAGTGCCTTCTGCCCGTCATCGCTGGCCTTTTGTGCGTCTGTCAAAGCGCCATTGATTTCCTCCTGGAAACGCTTCATCCGCTCCAGCTTGGCCCTGGCCTCAGCATCCGGGTTCACTTCACATGCCGCTTCTGCCACGCCGCCGGAGTCGTTGACGATGAATCCCTCCGCTTCAGCGCTGCGTACAGCATTACGCAAGTCCGTCTGGGCCTGCTCCATACGGAACCGAACCGTGTCGATCGCTTTGGATATGGTCATCGCCTCGACGCGGACCACGTTGATGCGGGTCTCGATGTCTTCGAGAAAGGTCAGAGCAGCCGTTCCGTCCTTTCCCTGCCAGGCCGAGTGCAGCGGGCCGGTAACCCTTGTCCGATGGTGATCGAATGCGGTGTCCATCTCGCGGGACACTGCTTGCCAAGCCTTGGCTGCCGCCTTCATGTCGGAGAAATCTTGCTTCAGCAGACGTGCGTAATCGGAAGCCAAGGCCTATCCAAAGGGGTTGTGTCGGGCAGGAGTTGGGGTGTCGGCGTGTCCCGGCTCCGCGAATACGCCGCCTGGCCGGTAGGTGGGCATCGCGGGCTTGGCGTGCCGCATGTCGTCCGCGCTGGGCAAGGCCGAGCCGGCCGGCGGCGGCTGGTACTCGGCGGTTCGAGCTTGGGCAGAGTCGACACCGCTCGGGCGCCCCGGTTCCGCGAAGACGGGGGGAAGAGTGTCCTTTCCCGCCGTTCCCAAGCGAGGCAACTCGTCAACTAGGGGACTGCTCGGGTCGGGGAGACTTCGGCCCGGCGAGTGCGGGCCGAAGGTGTGGCCGGCGGCACCGGAAGGGCCTCCTGAGGCGGGGGCCGACATGATTACGTCCGACATGTCACCGTCGAAGTCTTCGAAGTCCTGGTTGACCATGTCTTCGTTCCACTCATGCTTGTCAGCCGTGTCGGCGAGATTGCCTGACCCCCACAGCAGACGTTCACGCAACCCGTCGAGAGCGGGCTTCCAGGTCTCGCTGATCATGTGCAGGGCCGATGCGACGGACCAGCCCTCGACGGCTCCGGCAGCTGCGCTGGTATCGCTGATGGCAGTACCGCATGGCTTCTTGACATCGTTAGCTATGCCTTCTTGAGCGCGCCCCGAAGCGCGTAGCACATCAGGTTCGACCGACAATTGGTCTGACATCGCGTGTCCCCTCCCCAGTGACTCAACGTAAGATCACGCTACCAATCGCCCCACCGCTCCTCCCTTGTGCGGCAGATCCGAAGCCCTCGGACCTGCCAACAAGGCGACTTTCGGCCCCAGGCAAACGTGACGGACGTCATTGGCGAACGGCGTGCCCCAGAAGGAGAAAGCGCCTGAAGTTCTCTTCCCCGTCGAGCGGGTGGCGCTCAGAGACATGCGGGATGGCTGCCAGGGGCGACCAGTCTTCAGGGCCACGCTTGGTCAGGTCTGGGCTGTCTCCCGGACCGCAGCCTTGGGGAAGTCGCCTCGGCCTGTTCGAAGGCAAGCAATTCTTGGGCCCCGGAGCCCCGGAGCCCCGGAGCCCCGGGCCTGGCGGAGGTCAGGACGAGCCACGGTTACCGGTAGCGGTTATCAGCAGCAGGTCGGGTTTTGTCTCCAGAACTGCTCGGCACCGTTCAGCCACACACCTCGTCGGCATCGGCCTGAGCGAGAGGGGTAGCACGCTCAATGCTCACCCAGCGTTGTCGAGGTCCAGGTCGAGCATGCGGATCGCGTTCCCCCGGAGAATCTTGTACGTCACGTCCGGAGGCAGGCCGGCGACGTGCTCCGCGGCCACCTCCTTGGTGTGCGGCCAGGTGGAGTCGACGTGCGGGTAATCGGTCTCGAAGGTGGCATTGTCGACGCCAACCGTCTCGATGGACGCGACGCCGTGCTTGTCGCGGAAGAAGCAGCAGAAGATCTGCCGGTAGTAGTACGTGGAGGGCGGCTCGGGGATCAGGTCGCGTACGCCGCCCCAGGCGCGGTGCTCCTCCCACACATCGTCGGCGCGCTCCAGGGCGTACGGAATCCAGCCCATCTGTCCTTCCGCGTACGCCAGCTTCAGCCGAGGGAACTTCACCAGGACGCCACTGAAGAGAAAATCCATCATCGACGCCATGGCGTTGTTGAAGGACAGCGACGCCTGCACGGCCGGGGGAGCGTCCGGTGAGGCGGCCGGCATCTGCGACGACGAACCGATGTGCATGCACACCACGGTCCCCGTCGCCTCGCACTCGGCGAAGAACGGATCCCAGTATCCCGAGTGGATGCTCGGCAGCCCCAGGTAGGTCGGGATCTCGCTGAAGGTCACGGCGCGTACCCCTCGGGCAGCGTTACGCCGAATTTCCCGCACCGCCAGTTCGACGTCCCACAGCGGAATCAGGCAGAGGGGAATCAACCGACCGCCGCTGTCCCCGCACCACTCCTCCACCATCCAGTCGTTGTAGGCGCGGACGCACGCCAGCCCGACGTCCTTGTCCTGGGCCTCGGCGAAGGTCTGCCCGCAGAATCGGGGGAAGGTCGGGAAGCAGAGTGACGCTTCGACGTGGTTGAGGTCCATGTCCGCGATCCGCGCTTTCGGATCCCAGCAGCCACGCCGCATGTCCTCGCGGGTGATGCCGTCGAGCGTCATCTCATCCCGGGAGAATCCGACGGCCGCGATGATCCGCTTGTACGGGAAGAGATCTCCCTCGTACCGCCACCAGTCCGTCAGCTGGCCGGCCGGATCGGTCGTGAACTTGTACTTGCCGCCGACGTACGCCAGCTCGCCGATCCCGGCGGTGAACGGTTTCGGCCCGAGTTCGCGGTACTTCGTGGGCAGCCAGGTCTCGAAGAGGTGCGCCGGTTCGATCACGTGGTCGTCAACGCTGATCACACGAGGGAGGTCAATGGTGTCAGCGGTGCCGTTCATGCCGTTCGTACCGTTCATGCCGTTCGTCTGGCCAGTCATGACGCCCCTCTCAGCGGTCGCCGCGTCGGCGACGTACCTGACGACCCGTCAGGTCGAGGGTATAGACGGCTTGCGTGAGCAACAAGGTGTTGCCCAGCAGACGACTCCGACGACGGCCTGGGTGCCACCCCGCGGTCGGCAGGGGAGCTGGCATGAGCCGGCCTACCGCCCCACCGAAGGGACTGTCAGTCGGTAATCGTCACCCGTTCCACCGGAATCCATAGTTCCGCTTCGGCCTGTGTCGTGTCCTGCGAGAGGTGGGTGCGGAGGATTTCGGGGCCCGGTCTGCTGCGGTAGGGAGTGGAGGGGAACCATTGGGTGAATATGTCGCGCCAGAGGGATTGCAGGGCCTCTGGGAACGGACCGGTGTTTTCGAAGACTGCCCAAGTGCCTGGTGGGACGATCAGTGCGTCCAGGTCGGGCGGGGTATCCGAGTGGGTCACCACGCCGTGGTAGTAATCAAGTTCGGTGCCCTCTGCTCTGCTCGGGTCCAGGTCGTCGCAGACGGCGACGATTCCCTTCGGATGCTGGTCGGAGAGGGCGGTGATGCGTCGTATGGTCTCCGGGGGAATGTTCCGGATGAACTCTGCGATTGCCGGGTTCGGCCCTTGGTGGACGAGTGGCACCCGCGCCTTCTTGCCTACGACGTGGAACCTCTCCTTCTCCACGACCCGGTACCGCATGCTGCTGCTCCCTTCGACGATGAGGCGGAAGGACATCCGGGGCTGGGAGTGCAGCGTCGAGCCTTCGCGTCGGGCTTCGCCCGGGCCCACGCCGTGTACGGCCCGGAAGGCGCGCGCGAACGCTTCGCCCGAGCCGTAGCCGTACCGCACGGCGATGTCCAGCAGTGTCCGGTCGCCGGCGAGCACCTCGGCGCCCGCGACCGTGAGACGGCGCCGGCGGATGTATTCCGACAGTGACATCCCGGCGAGCGCGGAGAACATGCGGCGGAAGTGGTATTCCGAGGTCATGGCGATTCTCGCCAGTTCGGCCGCATCGATCCGTTGGCAGATGTGCGCCTCGATATGGTCCAGGGCTTTGTTCAGATGCTCCAGCAATGCGGTCTCCTTCCCCGCCCACGTTTATGACGGCGGGAAGGTCGCAGGGTTGCATGGTATCGAGCCCGACGCACTGTGCCCGGTTCGGCCGGGCGGGGTGGAGTGGGGGCGGTGAGAGTAGGCGGTGAGAGCAGGCGATGAGAGGGGCCGGAATTTTCGTGGCGTGATAGGTGGGGTGGCGTTCGCGCGGAGCAGCGTAGGTTCTCGGCATGGTGACTTCGATGAGTGCCGAGGACCATGAGCGGCGGATGACGCGAACGGCTCGCGCCGCGGAGGACGCTGGTCTGGCGGGAGTGATCGTTACGCCGGGGCCGCTGATGGTGTGGCTGTGCGGATATACGCCGGCGCGCTTCAGGGGGCTGGTGACCGCGCTGCTCGTCCCTGTAGAGGGGCAGCCGCGCTTGCTCGTACCGGCGGAGGAGAAGGCCGTGGCCGAGCGGGCCACGGGGGCGGCCGCGCTGGCGGTGACCGCTTGGGCGGCGGGCGTGGATCCGTACGGTCTGATCGCCAAGTGGACGGGCGGCAGAGGCCGTTACGGCGTGTCGGACATGACGTGGGCGCGTGATCTGCTGGCCTTGCAGCGTGCCGCGCCGGAGACCTCGTACATCACGGTGATGGAGGCGCTGCCGATGCTGCGTACGGTCAAGGACGCCTTCGAGGTGGAGCAGCTGGAGGCTGCCGCGGCCGCCTCGGACGCCGTGTACGAGGCGGTCCTCGGCCTGCGCTTCGCCGGGCGTCGGGAGCGCGAAGTCGCGCCCGACATCACGGCGTTGATGACTGAGTACGGTCACGAGGTGATCGCCTTCGCCGTGGTCGGTTCGGGCCCCAACGGCGCCGACCCGCAGCACGAGGCGGGCGAACGGGTCATCGACAGCGGCGACATGGTGGTGCTCGACTTCGCCGGCCTGAAGGGCGGGTACGGCTCGAACACCGGCCGGACCGTACACGTAGGGCCGCCGTCGGCCGAGGAACGCAAGGTGCACGGTGTCGTACGGGAGGCCCAGCAGGCTGCTTTCGAGGCGGTACGCCCGGGAGCGGCCTGCCAGGACATCGACCGGGCGGCCCGGCGCGTCATCAAGGCGGCGGGTTACGGGGAGTACTTCACTCACCGTACGGGCCGAGGGATCGGTGTCCTCCCGCACGAGCCGCCGTACCTGGTGGAGGGCGAGCAATTGCCGCTGGTCCCGGGGATGTGTTTCACGATCGAGCCGGGGATCTACCTTCCTGGGCGCTTCGGTGTGCGGGTGGGGGACGTGGTGACGTGTACGGAGACGGGCGGACGGTGGTTGAACGGGAGTGATCGGGGGGTGGGGGTGGTGGAGTGAGCACGGGGGAGGGGTGAGGGGGGAGGGGCGTCGGTGTGTCCTGTAGGTCCGTACGGTTACGGGATCAGGACGACTTTGCCCATCGTGCCGCGGCTCTGCAGGGCGCGGTGTGCGGCTGCTGCCTCGGCGAGGGGGAAGCGCTGCACGTCCGGTATCAGGCGGCCGGCAGCCGCCTCGGCGAGGGACGCGGTCTCCAGGGTGCGCATCGGGTTGGTGCCGCCCGCCTTGGCCATCATCACCGGGCCGAGTACCGACTCCGAGGTGATGCCGCGTTCGGCCAGCTCACCCTCGGCGAACTCCAGCGGTCCGCCGGTCAGCGGGCCGCCCGAAGACCAGCCGAAGACGAGGTGGCGTCCGCCGCGGGCGAGCAGGTGCACGGCGGCGCGGCCCGGTTCGCCGCCCACGGAGTCGAAGACCAGGGTGGCGCCGGGGGCGCCGCGTCCGTCCAGGAAGGCGCGTACCTCGGTGGGCCAGTCGGCCTCCTTGTAGTCCACGGCGAGGTCGGCCCCCAGCTTCCGTACGCGTTCGGTCTTGACCGGGCCGCCTGCCAGGCCGATGACGGTCGCGCCGGCGTTCTTCGCGTACTGGACGAGCAGGGAGCCGATGCCGCCGGCCGCGGCGGGGACGATCGCGATGTCGTCGGCGGTGAGGTCGGCGAAGAGCAGGATGCCCATGGTCGTGCGGCCGGTCCCGATCATGGCTACGGCCTGCGCTTCGTCCAGGTTGGCGGGGACGTCGTGGAGCTTCTCGGCGTCGACGACGGCCTTCTCGGCGTAACCGCCCGGCTTCATGCCCAGATGAGCGACGACCCGGCGGCCCAGCCACGCGGGGTCCGTCCCCTCGCCGAGGGCGTCCACCGTCCCCGCGACCTCCCGGCCGGGGACGGTCGGCAGATCGGGGAGCGGGGCGGGACCGCCGGTCATGCCCTCGCGCAGGGCCGTGTCGAGCAGGTGGACGCCGGCCGCCGCCACAGCGATCCGGACCTGACCGGGGCCGGGGTGCGGGTCGTCGACCTGCTCGTACGTGAGGTTCTCGGCGGGGCCGAAGGTGTGGAGGCGGATGGCGTGCATGGTGGGCTCCTGGGGTTTTGGGAGGGGTTGGGTGGGGACGGGTGGAGTGGTGGGGCAGCCGTTGTCGTTGCGGTTTCTGGTGTGGCTCCTGGTGTGGTTCCTGGTGAGGTTTGTGGTGTGGCTCCTGTTGCGCTGGTGTTGGCGTTGATCGTCACTCTGGTTCCTCAAGCTTGGTTGAGGTCAAGTCCGGAGGGTGGGGAGGTCTGTTCGGAGTTGGCGGTGCTGGGTGCGCTGAAGATGCTGGGTGTGCTGGGTGTGCTGGGTGTGCTGATGGTGCCGGTGGGGTTGGCCGTGGAACGGAGTGCCAGGGTGCTTGCCTCCAGGGCGCTGCTGAACGAGACCTCGCTGAGTACGCCGGGGGCCGCCACCTGGTCGCCCGCCAGGTAGACGCCGTAACCGCGGTCTACGGAGGGGCGGTCGCGCCAGGTGGTGCCCGGTAGGTCCACCGCGCCCGTACGGCCGAGAGCCAGGGCGTCACGGCGACAGGTGAGGCGCTCGCGCCAGTACGGGAAGCCGGCGTCCAGCAGGCGTTCGGCGCGGGCGATGCCGTCGGCGCGGTCCTCGTCGGGGCCGATGCCGACCTGGCACTGGAGCAATTCCTCGCCGTACGGGGCGAGGGAGCGGTCCTGTGTGGTGAAACGTTCGACCCAGCCGGGGAAGTCGAGCCCCGAGATGGCGAACAGATCGCCGCGCCGCGACCGCAGCGCGACATCGAGCAGTGCCGTACGGGCACTTTCCCAGGTCAAGCGGTCGTCCTGGAGCAGGACCCGCGCCGAGTCGAGCTGCGTCGCGACGATCACCGGCCCGTCTTCGGGGAGTACGTCGACGCGGGCGCCCGTCTCGATGCGTACGCCCAACGCGCGGGCGCGGTCGCACATACGGGTGATGAGCTCGCCCCAGCCGCCCCGGATGTAACGCGCCTCAGGAGGGAGTGCGGTGGCGCGGCGCAGCCGCTCCTGCACGAACGCGGCGGACAGCAGGCCGGGGTCGTGGTGGAAGGTGGCGACACCGGTGTAGTGAGCGGCGGCGCTCGCCGCCTCCTCGCCCACCTGAGTGGCGGCCCAGCTGAAGAAGTCCTGGTCGACCGGGGCGTTACGGCGTCCACGCAACGTGAACAGGCCTGCCGGAGGGACGCGGCGGAGCGTGCCGTTCCGGTGGAAGCGGAGGCGGCTGGCGGGCAGGAGCGGCAGTGGGGCGAGCGGCTTGAGCAGGCCCCGCTGCCGGAGCCAGGTCCAGTGGGGGCCGCCGCTGTAGAGGGCGTGCGGGCCTTCGTTGGTGCGGTACGGGCGGTCGGCGGTACGGGCGCGGCCGCCGAGTGAACGGTGCGCTTCGTAGAGGGTGACCGCTGCGCCGCCCTCGGCGGACGAGATGGCCGCGGTCAGGCCGGCGAAGCCGCCGCCGATGACGGTGATGTGGGGGCGTCGCATGGTGGGTGCTCCTTGGGGCGAGGTGGGGCGGGTTGGGTTGGTGGGTGGTGGATGGTGGTTGAGCGCGTGTGGGCGTCCTCGTCGAGTGGACGGTGGGGCGGCGGCGGTTGTGACATGCGTGTGGACGCCGGGGAGTTTTCGCTGGTCAGAGGGTCTGGCCGGGGGATTGTCAGTGGGGTGGTCCACGATGGGGGCAGTTGGTGGTGCGGACCGGGCGGAGGGGCCGGGCTGGACCGGGCCGGATTGGACTGGCTGGACTGGCTGAGTTGGGTTAGTTGGGTTGGTTGAACTGGTTGGGCTGACTGGAACGGCCGGAATGGAAGGCGGTGGATGGGCGTGCGGGAGCGGGACGGTGGAGCAGGGCGTTCGGTGCGGGAGGTGCGGCGGCCGGCGGTGCGGTTGCCGGAGCTGAAGCCGTACGCGGACGCCGGGCTGGAGGTCGAAGGGGACTACGACGGGCTGGAGTTCGCGGACGCCGACCTGGCGGGCCAGCCGGGGCGCGGGGCGCGGTTCATGGACTGCGCGATACGGCGGTGTGCGCTGGACGAAGCGGTCTTGAGCCGGGCGCGGTTCATCGACAGCGTGCTGGACAGGGTGCGCGGGGTCGGGACGGACCTGTCACAGGTGTCGCTGAGGGACGTCGAGGTGCTGGACGCACGGCTCGGCGGCGTGCAGATGCACGGGGCGGTGCTGGAGCGGGTGCTGGTACGCGGGGGGAAGATCGACTTCCTGAATCTGCGCAAGGCGAAGCTGAAGGACGTCGCCTTCGAGGGGTGCGTACTGGCCGAAGCGGACTTCGCGGGCGCGGAGCTGGAACGGGTGAGCTTCGACGACTGCACGCTGTCGCGGGTGGACTTCAGCGGCGTACGGATGCGCGACGTGGATCTGCGGGGGGTGGCCCGGCTGGACATCGCCCGGGGGATCGACCGGCTGGCGGGCGCGGTGATCAGTTCGGCGCAGCTGATGGATCTGGCGCCGGCGTTCGCGGCGGAGATAGGGGTGCGGGTGGAGTGAGCGGGGGGAAGTCGGCAAGCGAGCGGGTTACGGCGGACTGGCCGGGGAGGGGAGAGACGGGGGTATGGCGGAGCTGAAGGGTGCGGCGGCGGAGTTGAAAAGTGAGGCGGCGGGGCTGACGTCCGGGCGAGGGGACGAGGAGACTGGCCGGCTGCCCGGACGCGGGGAGGAGGCGACCGGTCGGGTGTCCGGGCGTGGGCGCGGGACGGCTGGTCGGGTGTCCGGGCGTACGGGCGTGGCGGCCGGTCGGGTGGTCAGACGCGGGGGAAGCGGGCCTGGAGGTCCCATACGGCCGGGTTGTCACCGAGCCCGTCGTGCAGGTCGGTGAGGTCGGCGATCAGGTCGTGCAGGAAGTCGCGGGCCTCGCGGCGCAGGGCGGAGTGCTGGAAGGTGAGCGGGGCTTCGTCGGCCGGCATCCAGTCGGCGTCGACGTCCACCCAGCCGAAGCGGCGTTCGAAGTACATCCGGTCCGCCGATTCGGTGAAATCCAGCTCCGCGAACTGTGGCTGGGCCGCGCGGTTGCCGAGGGGGTCGCGGTCGATCCGCTCGACGATGTCGCACAGGGCCCAGGCGAAGTCCAGCACCGGCACCCAGCCCCAGGCGGTCTGGATCTCACGGTCCGCCTTGGTGTCGGCCAGGTAGACGTCACCGCAGAAGAGGTCATGGCGCAGGGCCCGCACGTCCGCGGTGCGGTAGTCCGTCTGCGGCGGGTCCGGAAAACGGCGGGAAAGGGAGTAGCCGAGGTCGATCACGTTCTTGATGGTGTCACGAGCGTACGTTCGGCCGCGCCGTCGCGGTCTTGCGGTCGTCACGAGCGAGGCAGCAAGTCAGCAAGGTAGCGATGCGACGGAGCCGACGGAGCGACGGAGCAAAGAGTCAGATAGCCAACGGATCAACTGATCAATGGGCCGACGGGCCGACGGGCCGGAGGCTCTCGGGTCGACGGGCCAGCAGGTCGGTGGGCCGATGAGACAGAGGGTGGGGATGGATCATGGCAGGTTGGAGGGCCGGGCGCTCAGGCGTCGCGCTGCTCGCCGCCGGGGTGCTGGCGGTGTTACCGGTGCTCGGTACGGAGCGGGACACGGCTGCGGCGGCCACATCGGCCGCATCAGCCACATCGGCCACGTCAGCGTCTGTGGCGGGGGCCGCGAGGGCGGGAGAGAGACCGGCGGAGAGGGGCCACGCCGGTGATCACGTCAGAGGGCAGCGGTGGCGAGGTGGCTGGGGGACCTCGGTGCAAGCGCCGCACGAGGCGGTTCCTGACTGGTCGCGGCAGGGTTTCACCGACCAGACGGTCCGGCAGGTGGTCCGGGTCAGTACGGGCGGCACCCGGGCCCGTATCGAGCTGTCCAACCGGTACGGCCGTACGCCGCTGACGGTGACCGGCGCGACCGTCGCCCGTGCGGGCAAGGGCGCGTCGGTGCAGGACGGGACCGTACGGCATCTGCTCTTCAAGGGGCAGCGGTCGGTGATCGTGCCGGCAGGTCAGGAGGTGCGCAGTGACGGGCTGGCGATGAAGGTCAGGGCGCTGGAGTCCCTGACGGTGACGCTGTACCTGGCCGGGCCGACCGGTCCTGCCACTTTCCACCAGGCGGCGTTCGCCACGACGTACCGCGCGTCGGGAGATCACCGTGCGGACACCGGGGGCGAGGCCTTCAAGGAGCGGTCCCAGTCCTGGTACTACCTGTCAGGAGTGGAGGTGGCCGGCGGTAAGGGCGGCGCCTGCCGGAGCGGGGTGGTGACCTTCGGGGACTCCATCACCGACGGATACGGCTCGACGGTTGACGCGAACCGGCGTTATCCGGACGTACTGGCAGAGCGTTTCGCGGCCACCGGGCATCCGCGCAGCGTGCTCAACCAGGGCATCGGCGGCAACCGGGTCACCGCGGACTCGACATGGGCCGGGGAGAAGGGTGTGGCCCGATTCCGGCACGACGTGCTCGGTGAGCCGGACGTGGGCACGGTCATCGTGCTGGAGGGGATCAACGACATCGGCGCCAGCGCCTGGCCGGACTGGCCCGACGGGCCGGCCCCTGACGTGTCGGTCGCCCAGCTCATCAAGGGACACCGCGAGCTGATCCGCCAGGCGCACGCGGCGGGGGTGAAGGCGGTCGGAGCGACGGTGACGCCGTTCAAGGGCGCCGCGTACTACTCCGAGCGGGGCGAGGCCAAGCGGGACGCGCTCAACGAGTGGATACGTACGTCCGGTGAGTACGACGAGGTCGTGGATCTGGACCGGACCCTGGCCGACCCGGCCGACCGGGACCGCCTGGCCCCCGCCTACGACTCCGGCGACCACCTGCACCCGAGCGACGCCGGATATCGCGCCATGGCGGAGGCGGTCGACCTGGACGAACTGTGACGTAGGCAGGTCCGGTCGGTGGGGCCGGGCGGGTGGCGGCGGAAGGTGAGGCTGGTCAGACAGGTCGGTCGGCCGGTCGGTTGGCGGGCGGGCGGGCGGTTACGGCAGGGTCAGCACGCGGGGGCCTTCGTCCGTGACGGCCACGGTGTGTTCGAAGTGGGCGGCTCGGCTGCCGTCGGTCGTGCACAGGTCCAGCCGTCGGCGGCCGGGCTCGCGGCGCCGACCGTGAAGCTGGTGGCGGCGTCACCCGCCCAGCCGTCCACGGTCGCGCCGCAGTCGATGCTGACCAGGTCGCCGTCGCGCAGCCGGTAAGAGCTGGGTATGCCGTGCACGATGGCGTCGTTGACGGAGGTGCAGGGGACGGCTGGGAAGGGGGTGGGGGCGAACTGGGGGTGGTAACCGAGGAAGGAGGAGGTGGCGCCGGCTTCGTGCAGGACCGTACGGGCCACCTCGTCCAGTTCTCGCAGCCGTACGCCGGGGGCCGCGGCAGCCTGTGCCGCTGCCAGCGCGTCGGCCACGACCCGTCCGGTCACCCGCATCGCGTCCAGTGCCGCGTCCGTCTTGATCTCCACCATGGTCGGTTCACCGCTGGTCGTGCGCCCCGTGCGCCAATACTTATACCGGTATTTGTTTGCCGGAGTGAGTATCACGAGCATGGTGCGCACTTCACTGACCCCTTGGGAACGCGAACGCGGTGAGCGGATGGGCGCGGTCCTGCGCGCTGCCCGCGGGGACCGCAGCATGGTCGAGGTCGCGGCGGCCGCGGGGCTCTCCGCGGAGACGCTGCGCAAGATCGAGACGGGACGGGCGCCGACACCGGCCTTCTTCACCGTGGCGGCACTGGCGGGGGCGCTCGGGTTGTCGCTCGACGAACTCGCGACGATGGTGATGCCTGAGGAGCCGGAGGGTTCCGTCGTGGGGGGAGTGTCGGGGGTGCCGGGAGTACCGGGAGTACCGGGAGTACCGGGTGTGCCTGGTGTATCCGGCGCGTGTGGCGTACGCGGCGCACCTGGCGCACCGGGTACATCCGGTGCATCCGGCGTGGCTGCCTGAAGTCGAGCGGCTGAGATTGAGCGGCTGGGGTCGAGCGGCTGGGGGGCGAGCGGCTGGGCTGGGGTATTGGCGGTGCGGTGAGGGGGCGGGCTTTACGGCTTCGGGGTGGTGGCCTCGTGGATCTCGTGGAGGTGGATGAGGACGTCGAAGGAGCGGGCGATCGCTACGTGGGCGTCCGGGTGGGGGTGTTGCGTACCGATGTTGCGCGTGGGACGGACGACATTCAGCCAGTCGCGTGCGGTGGGTGAGGCGCGGCGGACGTCGAAGTAGAAGTCGCGGTAGCGGACCTTGTCGAGGGTGCGTTCGTTCATGCCGGCCGCGGGGGCGCCCACGGTGAACTTCTTCCAGTCGCCGGTCAGGGCCGCGTCCTTCGACAGGAAGGAGCCGCGGTAGAAGGTGAAGCCGATGGGGAGGTAGTTCCTGCCCATCGTGTCGCGCAGGAAGGAGCCTTGCGTCTTGGAGTAGGTCTCGGGGTCGCCGGCGATGTATCCGACGTGGTCGTTCTGTGCGGAGAGCAGCATCTTGTGGCCGGTGCGCCGTTGCCACCAGGTGACGTTGTGGGCCATCACCTCGTCGCGGTAGCGCTGGGAGGCGGAGACCGAGGCCGGGTCGTCGATGTTCATGGTGAGGAACCTGGTGGTCTGGGCGATGGAGCGGGCGTTCTGCTCGGCCCAGTCGAAGGCGTTCCCGCCGGAACCCTTCAGGCTGCTGATCAGGTCCAGGGCCTGCTGGGCCTGGGTGGCGAGGCGTTGGCGTTCGGCGAGGGGCTTGCGCAGGTAGGCGAAGACGTCGTCGATCGGGCGCAGGCCGGTGTAGAGCGTGTCGAGGCGCGGCAGTGACTCTGGGTGGTGCAGCTTCACGTAGCCGGTCACGCGGCTGAAGAACGCGTCGGTGATGCTGGGGGCGCCGATGTCGTCGCCCATGAAGTGGACGGTGCGGCCGGGGTGCCGTCGGTTGTAGTCGCGCATCCAGGTGATGAGGCTGACGAATTCCTCGCGGTCCCACGGGGAGTTGGCCAGGGCCTGCTTGGCGACCTGGCGGGCGTCGCCGCCCTTGCCGGTCTGGAGGTACTCGTCGATCTGGAGCCCCGCGGACCAGCTCAGCTCCAGGGCGAAGGTGGTGAAACCTTTCTCCTCGACGAGGTGGCGGAAGACCCGCTGCTTCATGGTGAAGAACTCATGGGAGCCGTGGGTGGCCTCACCGAGGCCGACGACCTTGGCGTTGCCGATCATGGTGGATAGGGGGCGCAGGTCGGCCGTGCTGCCGTTGGGCTCGGTGGAGCGCAGGGGGTGGGCCGCCTGGTTGAGGGCGGGGACGGGGTTTCGTGGGGGGTGGGAGGTGAGGGGCCTGGGGTGGGAGTGCGCGGGCGTTCCGGGGGTGTCGGGGGTCTGGGCGGCCGAGGTGGGCTGGGTGAGGCGGGCGGCAGAGGTGGGCTGGGCGGTTGAGGTGGCTGGTGTGATCAATGCGGCCGGGTTGGCCGGGTTGGCTGGGGTGATTGGGGTGGCCGGGTTGGCTGGGGTGATTGGGGTGGTTGGGGTGGCCATGGCGGTTGTGGGGGCGAGGAGTGTCCCTGTGGTGATCACCGCCGTTGCCAGGAGGGCGTGACGGGTGGTGCGGTACCGGTGTCCGGCCATGTTCTGGGCCCCTCAACTTGCGTGCGGCAACTTGAGAAGGATCATGGCTCGCGGTCCCATGGCCGCGCGCTACGGACAGCCGCCCGGTTTCAGAGGGGGACAGCCCTGGCCGGGGGTGGGGCTGGCGACACCTATGGATGGGACTGTTCCCTTGGCGGGCCTGCGCCCCTAGCGGGCCTGTGCGCCTGACGGGCCGGTACCCCTGGCGCTCTGCACGCTTGGCGGTCTGTACGCCTGACGGACCTGCATGCCTGGCCGGCCGACGTGCCTGACGCGCCCGCGTGCCTGACGCGCCCGCGTGCCTGACGCGCCCGCGCGCCTGACGGCCCGCACGCCTGGTTGTCGCGGTCACCGGTGTACGGCGGGGCGCGGTCTCGTACGGCGGGGCACGTTCTCATACGGCGGAGCACGGCCATCTGCGCGGGGGAGGGGGCGGTCGTGTGCGGCGGGGCGCGGTTACGTAGGCAGGGCAGGGCATGTTCGCGTACGGCAGGGTGCGCCACGTACGGCAGTACGGTCACGTGTGGTGCAGCGCGGCCACGTACGCCGGTAAACACCGCGCCCCGCCGAGAAGACTCTCAGCGGGGCGCGACGGGTGGCCCACCCAGGGGGCAGGCGGCTCAAAGACAGCCCACGCGCCGTCTGGCGGCGCGACAGCAGCCCACGCGACGTCAGGCCGCGCGACAGCAGTCCACGTGACGCCAGCCCACGCGACCGTAAGCCGCGCAGCGCCAGGCCGCGCAGCGCCAGGCCGCGCAGCGCCAGGCCGCGCAGCGCCAGGCCGCGCAGCGCCAGGCCACACAGCACCAAGCCACACAGCACCAGGCCGCGCAGCGCCAGACCGCTCAGGCGTGGTCTGCTCCTGAGGCGGTCGTTCTGGGTCAGACGTTGACGCCGAAGTCCTTTGCGATGCCGACCAGGCCGGAGGCGTAGCCCTGGCCGACGGCGCGGAACTTCCACTCGGCACCGTTGCGGTAGAGCTCGCCGAAGACCATGGCGGTTTCGGTCGCCGCGTCCTCGCTCAGGTCGTAGCGGGCGATCTCGGCGCCACCGGCCTGGTTGACGATGCGGATGAAGGCGTTGCGCACCTGGCCGAAGTTCTGGCTGCGGTTCTCGGCGTCGTAGATCGAGACCGGGAAGACGATCTTGTCGATGTCGGCCGGGAGGGCGGCCAGGTTGACCTTGATCTGCTCGTCGTCGCCCTCGCCCTCACCGGTGACGTTGTCACCGGTGTGCTCGATGGACTGGTCCGGCGTGACCTTGTTGTTGAAGAACACGAAGTGCTGGTCCGAGTAGACCTTGCCGCTCGTGTTGACCGCGATGGCGCTCGCGTCGAGGTCGAAGTCCGTGCCGGTGGTGGTGCGGACGTCCCAGCCGAGGCCGACCGTGACGGCGGTCAGGCCCGGTGCCTCCTTGGTGAGCGAGACGTTGCCGCCCTTGGACAGGCTTACAGCCATGGGGATGTCCCTTTCCTCGTCGAATCGTCGGGCTCCGTACTGCGGACGAAGCTACCGTCACCCTGCACAACGCCATGAAGGGACCGTCGGGTTCCAGCTCCTTTTACTTTCTTTGCCAATTCCTGATGCCGAGGCGTGGGGAGGGGCGGCAGGCGAAGGAGGAGCGGCCGCGGGGGTGCGGCAAAAGAAGGTGACGTGAGCGGAGGGACGCGGGATCATGGGGGACATGTCAGGGCCCTATGTCATCCGCGGTTCGGTCGTCCTTCCGGAGGCCGAGCTGGTGTGGCGTTTCTCCCGTTCCTCGGGGCCCGGAGGGCAGCACGTCAACACGTCGGACAGTCAGGTGGAGTTGCGTTTCGACGTCGCCGCTACCGAGGCGCTGCCCGAGGTGTGGAAGGAACGGGCGCTCCAGCGGCTCGCCGAGCGCGGCCGGCTGCTGAACGGCGGGGTGGTGTCCGTACGGGCCGCCGAGCACCGTTCGCAGTGGCGCAACCGGGAGACCGCGGCCGTACGGCTCGCCTCGCTCCTCGCCGAGGTCACCGCGCCGCCGCCCAAGCCGCGGCGCAAGAGCCGGATACCGCGCGGGATCAACGAACGCCGGCTGCGGGAGAAGAAGCAGCGCGGCGACGTCAAGCGTGGGCGTTCCGGCCGCGACTGGACGTGAGGTCGTCGGGCGGAGGCGTGGCGGGCGGAGGCGCGCCAGGCGGAGGCGTGGCGGGCTGAGATGCCCAGGGGGAGCGCATTGGGCAAAGGTGCGGCAGGCGCAGGCGCAGGCAGAGTCGCCTCCCCTCCCTCACCCCAAATGCCGATACTTCCCCCGGAAGTACGTGAGCGGCCCCTTGTCGTCCCCGTCGACGTCCGCTGCCAGTACCCGTCCGATGACGAGGGTGTGATCGCCGGCCACGACCCGCTGTTCCGTCCGGCATTCCAGGTGGACCAGGGCGCCGCCGATCAGGGGGGCGTCGGCCTGTTCGCCCCGTTCCGTAGAAATGTCCTCGAAGAGCAGTCGGTCGCTGATGCGGTTCTTCATGGCGAACCGGCCCGCAATGTGCCGCTGCCCTTGCGACAGTACCGAAACCGCCCAGAGGGGCTGGCGCTCCAGAAGGTCGTCCATACGGGAGTCGTTGCGAACGCTCACCATCACCAGAGGCGGTTCGAGCGAGACCGACATGAAGGCCGTGGCCGTCATGCCCACGTCCTCGCCGCGCGGTCCGTCGTCCGGATCGTGCGCGGTGATCAGTACGACCCCGGCGGCGAGCCGGGACAGGGCGGCGCGGAACTCGTCGTCACTCACCCCTCCAGGATGGGGGGTCGTCCCTTCACCGGGCGCGGAGAGTGGCGTTACGGGCGCCGCGGGGCGATCGCCGGGCGTGGCGGTGGAGGTTTTCGTGAACACGCCATGAACGCTAACGGGGGCCGCGGGCGGCCCGCATCGGGCCCGGGGACCAGACGCGTCCTAGGTCCGGCGGCGGAGTGGGTTCTTGCGTCCGGATTTGCGTTCAGGAATTGTAGAAGTGCCTCCAGCGGCACCCATGTGGAGATCGCCAAGCTGCCGCCACGCTCTGTGACTTGAGTCACAGCAGCCAGTAATTGTTGACCCTGTGTACCGAGTGAACAGCTCACTGTGATTCAGTGGCCGTGGCAATCGGACGACACAGAATCCTGGAGTTGCTGTCGAGGTCTCGGGGAGAGCGAGCGATGGAGACCGAGTCGGAGCCATACGTCCGTCTTGCGACCCTGAGGCAGCTGCACCAAGTGGTCGCCGAGCTGAACACCGCACGCAGCCTTGCAGACACCCTGCAGACCGTCGCCGACGGAGTGATCACGGGGCTCGGGTACGAGCTGGCCGCGGTCAACCTCGTCCGGCCGGACGGTGACCTCGTGGTGGCCGCGGTCGCCGGCAGTGCCGGTGCCGAGGCCCTCATGGCGGGCCGGGTCGGCTCCCGCGGTTCGTGGGACCGCCGGCTGAACATGGCCGAGCGCTGGGGCGGGCTGTGCTTCATCCCGCACACCGAGGGCTGGGTGCTGGACGACGACGATGTGCCGCAGTGGCACGCCGCCGGGCCCGAGCCGCGCTTCCCCGACGAGTGGCATCCGAGGGACCGCCTCTTCGCGCCCATGTACACGGCGGCGAACGGCGGTGGCGAACTGCTCGGCGTGATCTCCGTCGACAAGCCGCGCAACGGCCGCCGCCCCGGCGCGTGGGGGCAGGAAGCGCTCCAGATGTACGCGTTCCAGTCCGCCATCGCGATCAGCAACGCCCGGCTGCGCGCCAACATGCAGCGGGCGCTGGTCCGGCTGGAGCGTGAGCAGCAGGCGCTGCGGGCCAGTGAGGAAAGCTTTCGGCAGGCGTTCGAGTACGCGCCCAGCGGTATGGCCATCGCCGAGATGGGCGGGGACCAGCACGGCCGCCTCCACCGTACGAACGACGCGCTGTGCCGCCTGCTGGGCCGCCCGGCGTCCGCGATGCGCCGCTACTCCTTCTCCGACCTCGTGCACCCCGAGGACATCGGCACCCTGCTGCGTACCTCCGCCGAGGGCGGGCGCGCCGAGCTGCGGCTCGCCCGCCGCGACGGCACGTACGTGTGGGTCTCGCTGCGCAACTCCGTCGTCGCCGACACCGCCGACGGGCCGCGCTTCCTGCTCACCCACGTCGAGGACATCGAGGAGCGCAAGCGCCACGAGCTCCAGCTCGCGCACCGCGCCAGCCACGACGCGCTGACCGGGCTGCCCAACAGCGCCGAGCTGCGCGCCCGGCTCGGCGCCCGGCTGTGTTCGCGCCCGCCCGGCTCGGACGCGGACGCGTACGCCTCGGCCGCCTCCGCCGCGTCGGTGGCCGCCTTCCAGGAGGCGCACGGGTTCGGCACGGACGGCCCCGAGGTCTTCGACGGGTACGACGCGGCCGACGGCCCGGAGCGGGTGCCGGCCGGCCCGTACGACCACCACGTCCACGTCATCGCGCCCTCGGACGGGCCGGAGGACGACGGGGCCAAGGGGCTCGCGGTCCTCTTCTGCGACCTGGACGGCTTCAAGTCGATCAACGACCGCTTCGGGCACCACACGGGTGACGCGGTGCTCATCGAGGTGGCCCGGCGGCTGACCAACGGCGTCCGGGACGGCGACACGGTGGCGCGGCTCGGCGGTGACGAGTTCGTGGTCCTCGCGGACGGCCTGGGCAAGGCCGACGCGCAGGACCTGGCGGTCCGGCTGCGCAACGGCATCATCCCGCCCATCCGGGTGGACGGCCGGGGCGTGCGGGTCGGCGCGAGTTTCGGCATCGGGTGGGCGGCCTGCGGGATGTCGGCCGAGGAGGTCCTGCAATCCGCCGACCAGCGGATGTACGTCGAGAAGCGGTCCCGTTCGAAGGCGAGCCGGCGCGCGGGGTGAGCGGACGGCGCACGGTCGGGCGGGCACGACGGCGCGCCGGGCCGGGGGCTTTCTGTAGCGATCCTGTGGCTGTTCCGGCTCCGCGTGGCATCGCTCGAACGGGGTAGGCTGCGCCGATGCGGCGGGGCGCCGCCGGGGGCCCGAAGATCAGCACAGCCATCTCGCACAGACCGCTGGGGAGTGACACGGAATGACGGCCGGCAACAACGGTGCGGGCACGCCCGAGGACGACGACCCGTTCGCCCACCTCTACCGCTCCGAAGGCGGCGAGGGCGGCACGCAGGGCGCGGCGGGCGGCGGTTCGGCAGCGCGGCAGCCGGGTGTACCGCGTGCCTCGTACAACCAGGTACGCGCGGTCGGCGAGCGCCAGTACGGACAGCGGCAGTACGGCCAGCAGCAGGTCCCCGCCCAGCAGCCGTACGGCCAGCAGGGCCAGCAGTCGTACGGCCGGCAGAACGCCCACTACGCGGCCCCTGAGACGCTCCCGGGCGGCAACGGCGCCCGCCAGGGCCCGCCCCCCGGCCACGGCGACGGCGGCGCGCCCCGGCGCAGCCACAAGGGCCTGCTGATCGGCGCGGTCGCGGTCGTCGCGGTGGTCTGCATCGGCATCGGCGTGGCGATGCTCACCAACCAGGGGAACAAGAAGGACGAAGCGGGCGGCGGGGGCGACCCGACGCCGACGGCCGGCGAGTCCGTCAAGCCCAGCGACAAGCCGTCCAGCAAGCCGTCCAAGGGACCGCTCCCGAAGGAGGCCGCGGCGTCGCTGTCGCTCAGCCCGGAGGCGAGTACGGACAAGTCGGTGCCGGGCGCCAAGGCGGCGAACGGCGCGTACGTGTCGCTGAACAAGGTCGGCGCCTCCGCCACCTGGACGGTCGACGTCCCCGAGAGCGGTGACTACACGCTGCTCATCGATTACGGGGTGCCGGGCAAGGACGCGAAGACGACGCTCGGGGTGAACGGGGGAACGCCCGACAAGATCAACATGTCGAACTTCGCCCACGCCGCCGAGGGGGCCTGGGACAAGGGCTGGACGACCACGTACCGGTGGACCAAGCTCAACAAGGGCACCAACACCGTCAAGATCTCCTGCGAGCAGGGCGACCAGTGCGAGGTCAACCTCGACCGGGTCTACCTCAAGGCGGGGCACGTCAAGCGCTGAGGCGCGGCGGGCACGCCGACGGACCTGCGTGGTCCGCCGGCGCGTGGAGGAAAGGCGTCCCGGGCAGTGCCCGGGGAAGCGTCCCCGGGCAGCGCACGGAATGCGCCCCGGACAGCGCGCGGGAATGCGCACGGAAAGCCCCCGGGCAGCGCGCGGGAAAGCGAACGGAAAGCCCCCCGGGCAGCGCACGGAATGCGCCCCGGACAGCGCGCGGGAATGCGCACGGAAAGCCCCCCGGACAGCGCACGGGAAAGCCCCCGGACAGCTCGCGAAAAGCGCCCCGGCAGCTCATGGAAAGCAACCCCGGCAAGGCGCTCAAGCCGCCGGCGGATGCTCCGTGACCGTGATGCTCTTCAGCAGTTCCTCGTACGTGGGCCGGTCGAACTCGCCCGCCGCCGGGGCCCGGACCGTCGCCGCCGACAGCGCCACCGCGTGGGTCAGCCGGGCCGGCCAGGGAAGGTCCTCGACCAGGCCGGAGAGCAGGCCGGCCACCGCGGAGTCGCCGGCGCCGGTCGGGTTGCCGGCGATGCGGCGGGGCGGGGCGGCCTGCCAGGCGCCGTCCGCGGTGACCATGAGCATGCCGTCGGCGCCCAGGGAGGCGGCCACCGTGTGGGCGCCGCGGCGGCGGGCGTCGCGGGCGGCGCGCAGGGGTTCGGTGGAGCCGGTGAGGGCGGCCAGTTCGTCGGCGTTGGGCTTGGCGAGGTCGGGGCGGGCGGCCAGGCCGCGGCGCAGGGGTTCGCCGCTGGTGTCCAGGAGGACGGGTACGTCCGCCGTACGGGCGGCGCGGGTCAGCCGCGCGTAGACGTCCACGGGGACGCCCGGCGGGAGGCTGCCGCACAGGGCCACGGCCCGCGCGTCGGCGAGCAGCTCGCGGTAGGTGGTCATGAACGCGTCCCACTCGGCGGGCGTGACGATCGGGCCCGGCTCGTTGAGCTGCGTGGTGTCGCCGGTGGACTCGTCCACGACGGCGACGGTGCGCCGGGTCGCGCCGCCGACCGGGACCAGCGCGTCGGTCACCGACGTCTCCTGGGCGAGCAGCGAGCGCAGCGCGTCGCCGGTGCCGCCGCCCGCGAAGCCGGTGGCGACCGCCTCGTGGCCGAGCGCGGTCAGGACGCGGGCGACGTTCAGGCCCTTGCCGCCCGGGCGCTCGCAGACCTCGGTGACGCGGTGGGTGGAGTGCGGCTGGAGCCGGGGCACGCGGTAGGTGATGTCGAGGGCTGCGTTCAGCGTGACCGTGAGGATCATGGTTCCCCCTCCCCGGAACGAACGTGGACGGACGGCGCACACCGGGCCGGGTGGCCGGTGGGCCCGTACGGGACGGACTGGTGCGCGGGTGCGCGAGTGGCAGCGATCATGCCATCGCGAGCAGCGGTTGGCCCAGCCCCTGGGCCGACCGCCGCACGGCCGGTACCGCTCAGGGCGCCCCGAACCGGCCATGTGCCACACGAAGGGGCCCGCCCGGCCCTACCTCCTGCGCCCCCGGAACCGCCCTCGGCCCGCCCCGCCCGTCTCCCGTCCCCAGCCCCGCCCCTGGTCCGTCCCCCGCCTCACACCCCCGCCGGCCGCACCACCCACTCGCCGCGCCGCACCACGCCCACCAGGTCGTACTCGGCGTCCAGGACGACCAGGTCGGCGTCCTTGCCCGCCTCGATCGAGCCGGTGCGGCCGTCGACGCCGAGCAGCCGGGCCGGGTTGCCGGACAGGGCCTGTACGGCCTGCTCGACGGTCAGGCCGTCGATGGTGAGCGCGCGCTTGAAGGCGCGGTCGAGGGTGAGGGTGGAGCCCGCGATGGAACCGGCGGTGGGGCCGTCGCTGATGCGGGCGACACCGTCCTTCACCTCGACCGTCATCGGGCCGAGCGGGTACATGCCGTCGTTCATGCCGGCCGCGCCCATCGCGTCGGTGATGAAGGCGACCCGGTCGGCGCCCGCGTTCCGGAAGGCCATTTCCAGGACGGCGGGGTGCAGGTGGGTGCCGTCGTTGATCAGCTCGACGGTGATCCGCTCGTCCTCCAGGAGCGCGGCGATCGGGCCCGGCGCGCGGTGCCCGAGCGGCGGCATCGCGTTGAACAGGTGGGTGGCGACGGTCGCGCCCGCGTCGATGGCCTCGCGCGTCGCGTCGTACGAGGAGTCCGTGTGGCCGATGGCGGCGAGCACGCCGGCGTCGGCGAGCAGCCGTACGGAGTCCAGGCCGCCGGGCAGCTCGGGCGCCAGCGTCATCATCCTGGCCGTGCCGCGCGCGGCGTCGACCAGCTTGCGTACGTCGGCGGGGTCGGGGTCGCGCAGCAGGCCGGGCTGGTGGGCGCCGCAGCGGTGCGGGGAGATGAACGGGCCCTCGAAGTGGATGCCCGCCAGGTCGCCCTGTTCGGTCAGCTCGGACAGGACGGCGGCCTGGCGTGCCAGATCGTCGAGGTCGCCGGTGACGGTGGAGGCGAGCAGGGTGGTGGTGCCGCGCCGCCGGTGGGTGCCGATCGCCGTCAGGCACTCCTCGGCGTCGGCGGACGAGAAGGAGCCGCCGCCACCGCCGTGTACGTGGATGTCGATGAAGCCCGGTACGACGAGGTGCCCGGTCAGGTCGACGACCTGGTCGCCGGGGGCCGGCGCGGCCGCTCCGGCGGCGCTCGCCGCGTCGGTGATGCGGGTGCCCTCGAAGGCCACCAGGCCCGCGTCGGCCACGCCGGACGGCAGGGCGACCCGGGCGCCGGTCAGGACGGTGCGCCGGGGGCTCGGGGCGCGGGCCCCGGACTGTTGCAGCGGCATCAGGCAGTTACCTCCGTGGAGAGAAGATCCCAGGCGAGCAGACCTGCGCCCAGGCAGCCGGCGGCGTCCCCGAGCGCAGCCGGAACGATCAGGGGGAGCCGCTGGAAGGTCACCCGGGCACGCACCGCCGTGCGCAGCGGTGCGAAGAGCGTGTCGCCCGCCTCGGCGAGCCCGCCGCCGATGATCAGGGTGTGCGGGTCGAGCAGGGTGAGCGAGGTGACCAGGCCGTCGGCGAGGGCGTCCACCGCGTCCTGCCACACGGCCCGCGCACGGGCGTCGCCGGACTCGACGGCCTTGGCGGCGTCCGCGGCGGTGGCCTGCGGGTCGCCGCAGGCTTCGGCCCAGGCCCGGCCGACGGCGGCGGCCGAGGCCAGCGTCTCCAGGCAGCCGCGCTGCCCGCAGCCGCACTCGGGGCCGCCGGGCCGTACGACGATGTGGCCGATCTCGCCCGCGCTGCCGTGCGCGCCCGCCTCGATGCGGCCCTCGATGCCGATGGCGCCGGCGATACCGGTGCCGAGCGGTACGAACAGGAAGCGGTCGGCGCCGCGGCCCGCGCCGATGCGGCCCTCGGCCAGCCCTCCGGTGCGTACGTCGTGGCCGAGGGCGACCGGGACGCCGCCCAGCCGCTCGGAGAGCAGGGCGCGCAGGGGGATGTCGCGCCAGCCCAGGTTGGCGGCGTACACGGCGATGCCGCGTGCGTCGTCGACGATGCCGGGGACGGCGACGCCGGCCGCTGCCGCGGTGCCGCCGAACCGCCGCCGCCCGGTCTCGCGCAGTTCCTCGGCGAAGTCCAGGATCGAGGCGACGACGGCTTCCGGGCCGCGTTCGCGGCCGGTGGGGCGCCGTGCCTCGTACAGCAGCGTGCCGTCCGCGCCTGCCAGGGCGGCCTTCATTCCGGTGCCGCCCACATCGAGGGCGATGACGTGTCTCACGGGAACAGTTTCGCGCGATCGGCCGTGAAAGGTCTAGTCCACTCGCGGGGATGGCGTGGTTCCCCTGGTGAGGGCGGCCGGGACCGGCGCGTGGGGACGGCGGGGTTCCGTCCGCGGGGACGGTGGGGTTCCGCTCCGGGGCGGTGCTGCCGTACCGCCGTGACCTGCGCGTGTGACAGGCGATACGCAAGCGAAATGAGGGGTGGTGTAGACCTTGTGTAGGTAAACGGGGGAGACTCGTCGTTCATGCCGGTTGAGGGCGGGCCCCTGAAGCCACGGGGCATTCTCCGGCAAGCACGGAACATTCGGGACAAAAGGCGGTAACGGCAGTGCAGCGGCGGTACTTGAGCCTGGCGGCAGCGGGACTCACCACGGCCTTGACGCTTTCCCTGTCCGCCTGCGGCAGCGGCGCGGACGGCGGCGACGTCACCCTCAAGCTCATCGCGGCGGACTACGGCGACAACGCGGCGAACTCCTCCCAGCACTACTGGGACAAGCTCACCAAGGAGTTCGAGAAGAAGAACCCGGGCATCAAGGTCGACGTCTCCGTCTACAGCTGGAAGGACGTCGACAAGAAGGTCGAGGACCTGGTCAAGTCCGGTAAGGCGCCGGACATGGCGCAGATCGGCGCGTACGCGGACTACGCGGCCGCGGGCAAGCTCTACCGGGCCAGGGACCTGCTCTCCATCCCCGTACAGGCCGACTTCGTGCCCGCTCTCGCGGAGGCGGGGGAGTACAACCGCGAGCAGTACGGGATGCCGTTCGGCGCCAGTACCCGCCGCCTGTTCTACAACAAGAAGCTCTTCGCCGAGGCGGGCATCACCGACCCGCCCGAGACCTGGGCGCAGGTCGCGGCCGACGCGGCCAAGCTCAAGGCCAAGGGCGTGAAGATGCCGTACGCGCTGCCGTTCGGCCCGGAGGAGACGCAGGCCGAGACGCTGATGTGGATGCTCAGCGGCGGCGGCGACTACACCGACAGCATCGGCAAGTACACGATCGACTCGAAGGAGAACGTCAAGACCTTCGAGTGGCTGAAGAAGGACCTGGTCGGCCCGGGCCTGACCGGCGGCGACCCGGCCAAGCTCAACCGCCAGGACGCGTTCAACGCGTTCGCGGCCGGTGACGTGGGGATGCTCAACGGCCACCCCACCCTGATGAAGCAGGCCGAGGCCAAGGGCATCGAGTACGGCACCGTCGAGCTGCCGGGCCCCACCGGCAAGGCCAAGTCCACCATGGGCGTCGCCGACTGGATGACGGCGTTCAAGCAGAACGGCCACCAGAAGCAGATCGGCACCTTCCTGGACTTCGTCTACAGCGAGAAGAACGTCATGGACTTCTCCGGCGAGTACGGGCTGCTGCCGGTCACCACCTCCGGCTCCCAGGCGATGCTCGCCGACAGCAAGTACGCCAAGCTGCACAGCTTCCTGCGCCAGCTGGGCACCGCCGAGTTCTACCCCGCGGACAAGACCTCCTGGCCGCTGGTCAGCAAGACCGTCAAGGCGAAGATGGGGACGGCGGTGGGCGCCAACGGCAACCCGGCCGGTGTGCTCAGCGACATCCAGAACACGGCGAACGAGGCGGACAGCGCCGGTCAGTGAGCCGCAACGGCGGCAGGGCGGGGCGGCCGCGCTCCGCCCCGCGCCCTGACGGCAGGGGATTGTCGTACCGCGGCCTTATCGTGGACGGGTGATGACGAGCGAAGGCACCGACGGTGGCACCGGAGGCGGTGGCATAGGAGCACTGTCCGCCCAGGACGAGGCGGTGCTCGGTGTCGAGCGCCGCTCCTGGCCCCGGCCGGGCGCCAAGGAGCGGGTCATCCGCGAGCGGCTCGGCATCTCGCCGACCCGCTACTACCAGCTGCTGAACGCGCTGCTGGACGACCCGCGGGCGCTCGCCCACGACCCGGTCACGGTCAACCGGCTGCGCCGTGTCCGCGAGGCCCGGCGCGGGCGCCGCTGAGCGGCGCGCCGTCGCCGCCACGCCCCGGCGCCGGCCGGTGGCGGGGCTGCGCACAGCCGGTCCTGCTCATGCCGGCCCCGGCCCTGCCCCTGCCGGCCCCAGTCGTGATCATGACCGGCCCGGCTCCTGCCGTCCCCGGTCGGGCCGGCCCCGCTCATGGCCGGTTCCGGCCCCGGTACGCCGCCGCCCGAGGGGCCACGCTGCGCCGATGCGCCCGTACGCCCGGCGCGGATCCGCGCGCGACCGGTAATCTCGTGGCCATGGCCAGCCCCCCGAACTCTCTGCCGACGCCGGTCACCGAAGCGGGCCGGGACGGTCTCGCCGCGCTGCTGGACAGCCCCGGCCGTGCCGTGCTCGCCCTCGACTTCGACGGCACGCTCGCCGACATCGTGCCCGACCCCGAGAGGGCCCGCGCCCACCCCGGCGCCGTGGCCGCGCTCGCCCGCCTCGCGCCGCTGCTGGGCTCGCTGGTGATCATCACCGGCCGGCCGGCCGGCGTCGCGGTCCGCCTCGGCGGCTTCACGGACGCGCCGGGCCTGGAGCAGTTCGTGGTCCTGGGCGGCTACGGCGCCGAGCGCTGGGACGCGGCCACCGGCACGGTACGGGCCCCCGAACCGCCGCCCGGCGTCGCCGCCGTACAGGCCGAACTCCCCGGCGTACTGGACACACTGGGCGCCTGGCACGCCTCCTGGGTGGAGGACAAGGGCCGCGCCATCGCCGTGCACACCCGGCGCGCCGAGGACCCGCAGGCCGCCTTCGAGCTGCTGCGCGAGCCGCTGTACGCGCTCGCCGAGCGGCACGGCCTGATCGTCGAGCCCGGCCGCTACGTCCTCGAACTGCGCCCGCCCGGCATGGACAAGGGCGTCGCGCTCGCCGAGTACGTCCGGGAGACCGGCGCCGCCACCGTCCTGTACGGCGGCGACGACCTCGGCGACCTCGCCGCCTTCTCCGCCGTGGACAAACTGCGCTCCGACGGCCTGGCCGGGGTCCTGGTGTGCAGCGGCAGCGCGGAGGTCGCCGAGCTGGCCGGCCGGGCGGACCTCGTCGTCGACGGTCCGGCAGGCGTCGTCGCACTGCTGCACGCCCTCGCGGACCGGCTGGACGCACCGCCCGCCTGAACGGACCGCGGCCGGCCGCCCCGGGATCCGGGGAGGCCGGCCGCACGCCGGTGACCGCTCGGGCCGCTACTGCTCCAGCGCCCGCAGCTGCTGGAGGAACCAGCGGTCAGGCGGCAGCGCGGTGGCCGCCGCGGCCAGCCGCTTCGTGCGCTCGGCCCGCTCGCCGTCCTCCATGGACAGCGCCTCGTGCAGCGCGCGGGCGGTGGCGGAGATGTCGTACGGATTGACGCAGACCGCGTCCTCGCCCAGCTCCGCGTACGCCCCGGCCTCCCGGGACAGCACCAGCGCGCAGCCCGCCTCGGAGATCACCGGGACCTCCTTGGCGACCAGGTTCATGCCGTCCCTGATCGGGTTGACCAGTGCGACGTCGGCGATCCGGTAGGCCGCCAGCGACCGCGCGAAGTCGTCCTTCACGTGCAGCACGACCGGCTGCCAGCCCGGGGTGCCGTACTCCTCGTTGATCTCCTCGGCCAGCCGCCCGACCTCGTCGGTGTACGCGCGGTAGACCTCCAGGTCCTGCCGGGAGGGATAGGCGAACGCGATGTGCACGACCCGTTCGTGCCACTCGGGGTGCGCGGCCAGCAGCGCCCGGTAGGCGCGCAGCCCGCGCACGATGTTCTTGGACAGCTCCGTACGGTCCACCCGCACGATCGTCTTGCGGTCCGCCCCGCCGATCTGCTCGCGCAGCGCCGCCAGCCGCTCGTCCACGTCGGGCCGGTGCGCCCGCTCCCGCAGGAATTCCGCGTCCGCGCCCAGGCCGTGCACCCCGAGCCGGGTCGTCCGGCCCTCGTGGACGATGCTCAGCCCGCCGTCCCCGTCGCGCGCCACCTCGGCGCCCAGCACCGCGGCGCAGCACTCCGCGAACGCCTCGGCCCAGCGCCGCGTCAGGAACGCGGCCCGGTCGCCGCCCAGCATGCCGAGCAGCACCGCCTCGGCCACGTCGTCCGGCAGCATCCGGAAGTAGTCCGCGGGCGCCCACGGCGTGTGCGAGAAGTGCCCGATGCGCAGGTCGGGACGGCGGGCGCGGAGCAGGCCCGGCACCAGCGTGAGGTGGTAGTCCTGCACGAGGACGACGGCGCCGGGCGCGGCCTCGTCGGCGAGCGCGTCCGCGAAGGCCGCGTTGTACGCCTCGTACGACGCCCACTGCGCGCGGAACCCGTCGTCGAAGGAGGGCTCCAGCGGCGTCTGGTAGAGCATGTGGTGGACGAACCACAGCACCGAGTTGGCGATGCCGTTGTAGGCATCGGTGAAGACGTCGGCGGGAATGTCCAGCATGCGTACGTGCTGGCCGCCCGTGTCGGCGGTGTCCAGGTGGCCGTCGCTGCGCCGGGCGGCCTCGCGGTCGCCCTCCCCGAGGGCGGCGCACACCCACACCGCCCCGGCGTCGGGGCCGATGGCGGAGAGACCGGAGACCAGCCCGCCGCCGCCGCGTTTGGCGGTCAGCGTGCCGTCGTCCCCCTTCGTGTACGAGACCGGGCCGCGGTTGGACGCGACGAGAACCTGGGCACCAGAACGCTCGGAGACCATGGTGCGAGACTAGCCCGCCACCGAACCGCTCAAACGTACGCAGCGAGGGCGGCACGTCACGGTTTACGCGGCGCCCCGGGGCCGTACCTCCCACGGGCCCGCACTCAGGCCGCGCGGCGCTCCGTGTACTCCGGTATCTCCGCCATCGGCGGCCGCTCCTCGGTGTCCACGTCACAGGTACGCGGCACGAAACCGGCCTCGCCGCGCTCGAACTGGGTCAGCCGCGGGCGCACCAGGTGACCGCGGGCCAGCCGCAGCTGCGCGGTGCGGTAGATCGCCGCCGCCATCCTGCCGAGTGCCTGGCCGCCCTGGTGACGGTGCTTGCGTACCCCCACGTCCACCTGGGCCAGCGCGTCCAGCCCGGCCGTGTGCAGCGCGTCGACCAGCAGACCCAGCTCCACGCCGTAACCCACCGGGAACGGCAGCCGCTCCAGCAGCGACCGGCGCGCCGCGTACTCCCCGCCCAGCGGCTGCACGAACCCGGCGAGCTGCGGCCAGTGCAGGTTCAGCAGCGGCCGGGCGACCAGCTCGGTGACCCGGCCGCCCTGGCCCGCCGCCTCACCCAGCGGCCGGTCGTACATGCCCTTGACGAACTGCACGTCCGGGTCGGTCAGCAGCGGACCGACGATCCCGGAGACGAAGCCCGCGTCGAACTCGCGCAGGTCCGCGTCGACGAAGCAGACGATGTCGCCGCCGGTGGCCAGCAGGGAGCGCCACAGCACCTCGCCCTTGCCGGGCAGCGCGGGCAGCCGCGGCAGCACCTCGTCCCGGTGGACCACCCGCGCGCCCGCCTCGGCCGCGACCTTGGCCGTGCCGTCCGTGGACCCGGAGTCCAGCACCACCAGCTCGTCGACGAGCGGCACCGACGGAGTCATCAGCTCCGTACGGACGGCCTCGACGATCGCGCCGACCGTCGCCTCCTCGTCGAGCGCCGGCAGCACGACGGAGACCGTCTGCCCCGTCTCGCGCTTCGCGGCCAGCAGCCGGTCGAGCGGGCGGTCCGCGGCCGACCAGGACCGGCTGGCCAGCCAGCGCTCCACCTCTTCCAGCACGTGCGCGTCTCCTTCGTTCCCGGACCAGCGATGTGATCCATCTCGCGGTGCGGACGGCTGTCTCGACCGCCCTGCCCTTCGGCTACAGTCTTGAACAACGCGATCGCCCCGGACATGCCGGGGTCGCGACAAACGCCTGGGCTGCGGCCCAGCGCCATACCGCTCATCCAGAGGGGCAGAGGGACACGGCCCGTTGAAGCCCCGGCAACCCTCCAGCCGGTCTCCGTCGCCGCGCAGCGCGCGGCCCGCGAGGCTCCCGGCTAGGGAAGGTGCCAATTCCGTCTCGTGGCGAGATGCGTCGCGAGGAAGATGAGGAGAAAGGGCCTCGCCTCCATGGCTGTGCAATCCGTCGAAAGCACCACGTCCTCCCGTGTCTCTCTCGGCCCCGCCGTCGCGCTGTCCTGCCGCGAGTGCGGCGAGCGCTTCGGCCTCGGACCGATCTTCGCCTGCGAGTCCTGTTTCGGGCCGCTGGAGGTGGCGTACGACCTGCCGGCCGGTGACCCGGAGGGCCTGCGCAAGCGGATCGAAGCCGGTCCGAACAGCATCTGGCGCTACGCGCCGCTGCTGCCCGTCCCCGCCGACGTCGCCGGCAAGCCGAACCTCAACCCCGGCCTGACCAAGCTGGTCAAGGCCGACAACCTGGCCCGTGAGCTGGGCGTGACCGGCGGTCTGTACGTCAAGGACGACTCCGGCAACCCGACGCACTCCTTCAAGGACCGCGTCGTCGCCATCGCCGTCGAGGCCGCCCGCGCCTTCGGCTTCACCACCCTGTCCTGCTCCTCCACCGGCAACCTCGCCGGCGCGGTGGGTGCGGCGGCGGCCCGGGCCGGCTTCCGCTCCTGCGTGTTCATCCCGCACGACCTGGAGGCGGGCAAGGTCGTGATGGCCGCGGTCTACGGCGGCGAGCTGGTCGGCATCGAGGGCACCTACGACGACGTCAACCGCTTCTGCTCGGAACTGATCGGCGACCCGCTCGGCGAGGGCTGGGGCTTCGTCAACGTCAACCTGCGCCCGTACTACGGAGAGGGCTCCAAGACCCTCGCGTACGAGATCTGCGAGCAGCTCGGCTGGCGGCTGCCGGACCAGATCGTCATCCCGATCGCCTCCGGCTCCCAGCTCACGAAGATCGACAAGGGGCTGAAGGAGCTGATCGCGCTCGGGCTGGTCGAGGACAAGCCGTACAAGATCTTCGGCGCTCAGGCCGAGGGCTGTTCGCCGGTCTCGACCGCCTTCAAGGCCGGTCACGACGTCGTACGGCCGCAGAAGCCGAAGACCATCGCCAAGTCGCTGGCCATCGGCAACCCGGCCGACGGCCCGTACGTGCTCGACATCGCCCGGCGCACCGGCGGCGCGGTCGAGGACGTGGACGACGAGCAGGTGGTGGACGCGATCAAGCTGCTGGCCCGTACGGAGGGCATCTTCGCCGAGACCGCCGGCGGGGTGACCGTGGGCGTGACGAAGAAGCTGATCGAGAACGGCCTGCTCGACCCGGCGCTGACCACCGTCGTGCTGAACACCGGCGACGGGCTCAAGACGCTGGACGCGGTGGCGCCGACCACCGGGCCCACCGCCACCATCCGGCCGAGCCTGGAGGCGTTCCGCGCCGCCGGTCTGGCGGGCTGACCGCCGCGCGCGGCCGTAGCCATCCGTGCGCGGCCGCGCACACCCGCAAGCGCCGGCACCCGCCTGCGAGCACCGTCACGCGCCGGTACGCCGTCGTCCGCGCCCGCGGTCACCGGTACGCCCGCGCCGGCCCGCCCCTACGCATCCCCCCGCAAGCTGGAAGGCAGAACACCATGAGCGTCAACGTCCGCATCCCGACCATCCTGCGCACCTACACCGGCGGCCAGGCCGAGGTCCCCGCCGAGGGGGCGACCCTCTCCGAGGTCATCGCGGACCTGGAGAAGAACCACGCGGGCATCGCGGCCCGCGTCCTGGACGACACCGGCAAGCTGCGGCGCTTCGTGAACGTCTACGTCAACGACGACGACGTGCGCTTCGAGCAGGGCCTCCAGACGCCGACGCCGGACGGCGCGGGCGTCTCGATCATCCCGGCGGTGGCCGGCGGCTGCTGAGCCGCCGCCGGAGCGCCGGGACGCCGGGGAGCCGTAACGATCTTTTTCGGCCCTTGTCCGGTCCAACGGCTGGAATCGCCCTGTCCGCCACGAAGCGGACGGGGCGATTCCGTGTTGTTAAAGGCGATACAGTTGGGGTGATCCCCCGTTGAGCGCGCGCCGGACGCATCGGATACCCCGGCAAGTTGTGCGCGAAGTGTGGACATGATTTGTCGCGTTGGTGAGCTTTGCCCGGCCCGACTCGCCCTGAAGTATGGGCTTTTCTTCGTATTTTTACGATTGTTCGCGAGCGGAATTCTCGTCCGACTGACCTGTTGCGCTGGGCAGTTGGACAGATACATTCAGCGGCGGTCGACGCGTTCCGGCGCACACCCCCTCCTTGTCGGGGGGTGAGGTCTGACCCGGGTCCGCGGAGTGCGGTCCTGTGCAAGGGCCAGTAATAGGGGAGTTAGGCATGGCTCAGGGCACCGTCAAGTGGTTCAACGCGGAGAAGGGGTACGGCTTCATCGCGGTCGACGGTGGTGCGGATGTATTCGTCCACTACAGCGCGATCCAGATGGACGGTTACCGCACCCTTGAGGAGGGTCAGCGGGTCGAGTTCGAGATCTCGCAGGGCCAGAAAGGGCCGCAGGCGGACATGGTCCGCGTGGCCGGCTGAAGCGCCGACCGACTGCTGCGTACGAGGGTCCGCGTCCCCTGCGGGGGGCGCGGACCCTCTGTGTTCAGGTGGGGAGGGAGGGCATGCTCGGCGAGGAGCCGCAGGTCGTCCGGCCGCACCTGGTTTGACACCGGGGGCGCCACGGGGAGGCTCCGCCAAGCCGCTTGCACTCTCCTGTGCCGAGTGCTAATCATTGCGTTAGCACTCTACGAGTGAGAGTGACAGCTAAGGACCGACTCGGTGAGGTCCGCGGGCAGGTGGGGCAAGGAACCACCGGCTCGCGAACCGTCCGTCGCGGGCGCCAGCGCGGTCCGGAGTATCCACCCTCCCCCAGACGAAGTCCGGGGGGCCCCAGTCCGGGAGGACCACTTCACATGGCCAAGATCATCGCGTTCGACGAGGAGGCGCGGCGCGGTCTCGAGCGCGGGATGAACCAGCTCGCCGACGCCGTCAAGGTCACCCTTGGCCCCAAGGGCCGCAACGTCGTCCTCGAGAAGAAGTGGGGCGCCCCCACGATCACCAACGATGGTGTGTCCATCGCCAAGGAGATCGAGCTCGAGGACCCGTACGAGAAGATCGGTGCCGAGCTGGTCAAGGAGGTCGCGAAGAAGACGGACGACGTCGCCGGTGACGGCACGACGACCGCGACCGTCCTGGCCCAGGCCCTGGTCCGCGAGGGCCTGCGCAACGTCGCGGCCGGCGCCAACCCGATGGCCCTCAAGCGCGGTATCGAGCGCGCCGTCGAGGCCGTCTCCGCCGCCCTGCTGGAGCAGGCGAAGGACGTGGAGACCAAGGAGCAGATCGCTTCGACCGCCTCCATCTCCGCCGCCGACACCCAGATCGGTGAGCTGATCGCCGAGGCCATGGACAAGGTCGGCAAGGAAGGCGTCATCACCGTCGAGGAGTCCCAGACCTTCGGTCTGGAGCTGGAGCTCACCGAGGGTATGCGCTTCGACAAGGGCTACATCTCGGCGTACTTCGCCACCGACATGGAGCGTATGGAGGCGTCGCTCGACGACCCGTACATCCTGATCGTCAACTCCAAGATCTCCAACGTGAAGGACCTCCTTCCGCTGCTGGAGAAGGTCATGCAGTCGGGCAAGCCGCTGCTGATCATCGCCGAGGACGTCGAGGGCGAGGCCCTGTCGACCCTGGTCGTCAACAAGATCCGCGGCACCTTCAAGTCCGTCGCCGTCAAGGCCCCGGGCTTCGGCGACCGCCGCAAGGCCATGCTCGGCGACATCGCCATCCTCACCGGTGGCACGGTCATCTCCGAGGAGGTCGGCCTCAAGCTGGAGAACGCCGGTCTCGACCTGCTGGGCCGCGCCCGCAAGGTCGTCATCACCAAGGACGAGACCACCATCGTCGACGGTGCCGGTGACAGCGAGCAGGTCCAGGGCCGCGTCAACCAGATCCGCGCCGAGATCGAGAACAGCGACTCGGACTACGACCGCGAGAAGCTCCAGGAGCGTCTGGCGAAGCTGGCCGGCGGCGTGGCCGTCATCAAGGCCGGTGCCGCCACCGAGGTCGAGCTCAAGGAGCGCAAGCACCGCATCGAGGACGCCGTGCGCAACGCGAAGGCGGCCGTCGAGGAGGGCATCGTCGCCGGCGGTGGCGTGGCCCTGCTGCAGGCCTCCTCGGTCTTCGAGAAGCTGGAGCTGGAGGGCGACGAGGCCACCGGTGCCGCCGCTGTGAAGCTGGCCCTGGAGGCCCCGCTGAAGCAGATCTCCGTCAACGGCGGCCTTGAGGGCGGCGTTGTCGTGGAGAAGGTGCGCAACCTGGCCGTCGGCCACGGTCTGAACGCCGCGACCGGCGAGTACGTCGACATGATCGCCGAGGGCATCATCGACCCCGCCAAGGTCACGCGCTCCGCGCTGCAGAACGCCGCGTCGATCGCCGCGCTGTTCCTGACCACCGAGGCCGTCATCGCCGACAAGCCGGAGAAGGCCGCCGCGGCCGCTCCGGGCGGCATGCCGGGCGGTGACATGGACTTCTGATCCTTCCGGATCATCTGTCCTCAGGTCGCTGGGGCGGCACTCCTCCTCTCAGGGGGGTGCCGCCCCAGCGGCTTTTTCGGGCCCAGAGGCCGCGCGGCTTCCCGTACGGCTCTCCGTACGGCCGAGGTGTGCCGATTCCGTACGGTGCTCCTTGCGCGGACCCCGGCCCCGCGGGGCACGATCACCCCATGACGACTCGAAACGGGCAGACCGCCCGACCGGACCGGTTCGCCGCGGACACCGTCGCCCTGGTCACCGGCGGCAGCAGTGGGGTGGGCCTGGCAGCCGCGCGACGGCTGCTCGCGGACGGCGCGCGGGTGGTGGTGTGCGGCCGCGACGAGCGCCGCCTCGACGCCGCCGTGGCGCAGCTGCGGGAGCAGGCGCAGGAGGCGGTGACGGGCGGCGAGGCGGCCGTTGCGGATGCGACGGGCGCGGGGGCGGGGCCGGCCGGCGCCGCCGCTGAGCGGGTGCTGGGCGTACGGGCCGACACGGCCTCCGTCGCCGATCTCGACGCCGTGGTCCAGGCCGTGGGCGACCGCTTCGGGCACCTCGACATCATCTTCGCCAACGCCGGTGTGTATGCGGCGGCGCCCTTCGAGGAGATCACCGAAGCCGACTTCGAGCGCGCGGTCGGCGTGAACTTCAAGGGCGTGTTCTTCACCGTCCAGCGGGCCCTGCCGCTGCTGCGGGACGGCGGCGCGGTCGTCATCACCGCTTCGTCGCTCGTGCAACGCGGGCAGGCGGACGCCACCCTGCACTCCGCGACCAAGGCCGCCGCGCACAACCTCGCCCGTACGCTCGCGGCGGCGCTCGCCGGGCGCCGTGTCCGCGTCAATTCGGTCAGCCCCGGCTATGTCGAGACGCCGATGTTCGCGGACTCCGGTATCGGCGGCGCGGAGGCGGAGCGGCTGCGCGCCCGGACGGCGGCGGGCCGGTTCGGGCGGCCGGAGGAGATCGCCGACGCGGTGGCCTTCCTGGCGTCCGGCGAGGCCTCGTACATCAACGGGCAGGACCTGGTGGTGGACGGCGGGCTGCACGGCTGCGACGTGTGAGGGGCGGCCGGCAGGGCCTGTACCGCTATGTCGCCATCTGTGAGATTCGGCATGTAAGGCGGCGCTGGTCCTGGTATGGGCACGGCGGCCATACTTTCCGGAGCCTCGCCGGAAGGTGATCTTCCGCGTCGGCCGCCCCCGCCCCCGGACGCCCCGCAAGGACGCCCATGAGCACCCTCGATTCCCTGGTCGTCGGCCTCAACGACGGTCTCTGGACCTACCTGCTGATCCCGCTGGTGGTCTGCGCGGGCCTGTATTTCACGGTCCGGTCCCGGGCCGTACAGCTGCGGCTCTTCCCGGAGATGCTGCGGGTGCTCAAGGACAAGTCGCAGCCGCGGGCGGACGGCTCCAAGCCGGTCTCGTCCTTCGGCGCCTTCACCATCTCGGCGGCGGCGCGGGTCGGTACGGGCAACATCGCCGGCGTCGCCACCGCGATCACCCTGGGCGGCGCGGGCGCGGTGTTCTGGATGTGGGTGATGGCGCTCGTCGGCGGTGCCTCGGCGTTCGTCGAGTCGGCGCTGGCCCAGCTCTACAAGGTGCGCGACGGCAACGGCTCCGGTACGTACCGGGGCGGCCCCGCGTACTACATGCAGCGCGGGCTGGGGAAGCGCTGGCCCGGTGTCCTGTTCGCCGTCGCGATCACGGTGACCTTCGGCTTCGTCTTCAACGCCGTGCAGTCCCACACGATCACGTCGGTCGCCGCCGGTTCCGTCTCCGGCAGCGGATCGTCGTGGTTCGCCCCGGCGGCCGGCCTGCTGCTGGCCGTACTGCTGGGTGTCGCGATCTGCGGCGGGGTCCGCCGGATCACCTCCGTCACCACCGTCCTCGTACCGGTCATGGCCGTCGTCTACCTGCTGCTGGGCGCCGCCGTCGTCCTCCTCAACCTCGGTGACCTGCCGCGGGTCCTCGGCGACATCGTCGGCGGCGCGTTCGGCTTCAAGGAGCTGGCGGCCGGCGGGATCGGTGCGGCGGTCCAGCAGGGCGTCCGGCGCGGCATGTTCTCCAACGAGGCGGGTCTGGGTTCCGCGCCCAACGCGGGGGCCGCGGCCGAGGTCACCCACCCGGTCAAGCAGGGACTCGTCCAGTCCCTCGGCGTCTTCTTCGACACCCTGCTGATCTGCACGATGACCGCGTTCATCATCCTGACGGCCACCCCGGAGCCGAGCGGACGCCAGGGCGCCGACCTCACCCAGTCCGCGCTGACCGACACGCTCGGCGGCTGGGCCGGTCACGTCCTGACGGCCGTCGTCTTCCTGCTCGCCTTCAGCTCCATGATCGGGAACTATTACTACGGCGAGTCCAACATCGGCTTCATGACGGGGCGCGCCTGGGTCCTGCCCGTCTACCGTGCCGTGGTCCTCGTGGTCGTCTTCCTGGGCGCGCTCGGCTCGGTCGGCGTCATCTGGAACCTCGCCGACGTCTTCATGGGCCTCATGGCCCTGGTCAACCTGCTGGCCGTCATCCCCCTCTCCGCCATCGCCTTCCGCCTCCTGGACGACTACACGGCCCAGCGCCGCTCCGGCCTCGACCCGGTGTTCACCCGGTCCCGGATGCCGGACCTGGCGGGGGTGGAGTGCTGGCCGGACGCGCCGACGGAGTCGGAGCGCCGGGAGACGGCGGGGGCGGGGGCGGCCTAGCCTCCGGCGCCGACCCTCCTCAGGTGCTGGGCGTTGTCCACCGACGGCCCCGTGGCGGCGTTCAGGTCTGCCAGGGCCTGCTGACCGAAGCCGAAGAAGTACGTCGCCAGGAAGCCGGCCGCGTACCCGACGAGCAGGCCGAGGGCGTACACGGTGAGGGTGGCGCCCAGCGACCGGTTGCCCTGGAGCAGGGGGAACAGGGCCCATCCTGACGGGCCGATGGCGGTGGAGCCCGCCGCCGTACCGAGCTGGTGGAACAGGCCGACGAAGCCGCCGCCGAACGCGCCGCCGGCGCAGGCGGTGACGAACGGGCGGCCCAGCGGCAGCGAGACACCGTAGATGAGCGGTTCGCCGATGCCCAGGAAGCCCGCGGGCAGCGCGGACCTGATGGTCGTACGGATCGAGCGGTTGCCCGGGAGGCGGACGTAGACCGCGAGGGCGGCGCCCACCTGGCCGGCCCCGGCCATCGCCAGGATGGGCAGCAGGACCGTGTAGCCCTGCTGCTCGATCAGTGTGGTGTGGATGGGGATCAGGGCCTGGTGCAGGCCGAGCATGACGAGCGGGAGGAAGAGGCCGCCGAGCAGGAACCCGGCCGCGGCGCCGCCGTGGGCGAGCAGCCAGTTCGCGCACGTCCCGATGGCGGTGGCGGCCTCGCCGGCCGGGAACATCAGGCCGAACAGCGTGACCAGGCCGGAGACCAGCACCGTCACGGTGGGCGTGACCAGGACGTCGAGCGCCTCGGGCACGTGCCGGCGGCACCACTTCTCGACCTGTACGGCGAGCAGCGCCGCGCCCAGCGCCCCCAGGACGCCGCCCTGTCCCGGCGAGAGCTGCTGGCCGAAGGCGGTCACCTTGGCAACCCCCGCGTACACGATCACCGCGGCGACCGCGCCGCCCAGGACGGGCGTACCGCCGAACTCCTTGGCGGTGTTGTGGCCCACGAACACCGCGATCAGCGACATGAAGCCGGAGGCGATGGCGGCCAGCGCCGGGACGAGGACGGGCAGTACGCCGAAGTTGGTCAGCAGGCCGTTCAGACCGGCGATGATGCCGCAGCCGATGAGGGCGGGGATCAGCGGGACGAAGATACCGGCGATCCGGCGGAGGAAGAGTTTGACCGGGGTGGCGTTCCTGGCCTTCTGCCGGGCCTTGAGGGCGGCGCCTTGTGCGGCGAGTCCTTCGGCGGTGGGGGGTGTGGGCCCGGTGGGTCCGGGTGCGACGGGGGAGGGTGCCGGTGCCGCGTCGCGGCCCGCCTCGACCAGGGCGGCGAACTCCGGGGTGACGCGGGCGACCGTGCCCGGGCCCAGCACGATCTGGTACGTGTCGTCCTCCACCACGCCCAGGACGGCGGGCAGCGCCTTCAGCGCGTCGTCCTGGACCAGCGAGCGGTCCGCGACGCCCAGCCGCAGCCGGGTCATGCAGTGGGTGACGGACGTGATGTTGGCGGCGCCGCCGACCAAGGGGAGGAGCGCGGCGGCGGTGGCGCGGTTCTTCTCGTCGGACATGTGGTGGGGTGCCTTGCTGTGCGTACGTGCCGGGACGGGCTGGCGGCGGCGGGAACGCCTGGCCGGTCAGCAGTCCTGAAGGGGCGGGGTGTGCAGGGCGGTGTGCAGCGCGGCCCTGAGGTGGCCGCGGGAGTCGGCCAGCAGCCGGGCCGCCGTCGGCCCGTCGACCCCGGCCAGTACGGCCAGGATGGCGTTCTTGACCTCGCCGTCCGTGGCGGCGAGCGCCGCCTCGATCTCCGCGTCCCCGGCGCCGGTGGCCAGCGCCACGATGCGGCGCGAGCGGGCGCGCAGCTTCTCGTTGGAGGCGCGGACGTCCACCATCAGGTTCCCGTAGGTCTTGCCCAGCCGGATCATGGTGATCGTCGAGAGCATGTTGAGGACCAGTTTCTGCGCCGTACCGGCCTTCAACCGGGTGGAACCGGTGAGGAGTTCGGGCCCGACGACGACCTCGATGCCGTGGTCGGCGGCCGCGGCCAGCGCGGAGTCCGCGTTGCAGGACAGGCCGATGGTCAGCGCGCCGCAGGCCGTACGGGCGTGCTCGACGGCGCCGATCGCGTACGGGGTGCGCCCTGAGGCGGAGATGCCGACCACCGTGTCGTCGGCGGTCAGGCCCAGCGCGTCCAGGTCGGCGGCGGCCAGCTCCTTGCTGTCCTCGGCGCCTTCGACGGCGGCGACCATGGCGCCCGGGCCGCCCGCGATCAGGCCCACGACCTCGGACGGGTCGGTGTTGAAGGTGGGCGGGCACTCGCTCGCGTCCAGTACGCCGAGGCGGCCGGCCGTGCCCGCGCCCGCGTAGACCAGCCGGCCGCCGCGGGCCATCCGCTCGGCGGTGGCGTCGATGGCGGCGGCGATCTCGGGGAGCCGGTCGGCGACGGCGGCGGGGACGGTGGTGTCCTCGCCGTTCATCGTGCGGGCGATCTCCAGGGTGGACAGCCGGTCGATCTCGGCGAGTTCGGGCCGGAAGGCTTCGGTGGTGAGCGTGTCCAGCTGGGCGCGTAGCTGTGCGTACTCGGCGGGGGAGGTCATGGCGGTGGCGGCTCTTTCCGGGCTCGTACGGCTCTGTACGGGGGAGCGGAGGCGGCGGGCGGACGGGTGGAGGGGCCCTCGCGGCCGGGCGGCGCGTGGTCAGCGGGTGGGCGTACGCGGCGCGTGGCGGTGGGCGAGGGCTTCGTAGGAGGCGGACAGGGCGGGCGCGGCGGTTTCGTACGTACGCTGCGCGACGCCGACGAAGAGACAGTCGACGACGAGCAGTTGGCTCGTGCGGGAGGCCATGGCGGCCGGGCGCAGCTCGCTCTCCCGGGCGGTGGACGTGGTGAGGACGTGATCGGCGTACGAGGCGATGCCGCCGTCCGGGCGGCCGGTGATCGCGATGGTCGTGGCGCCACGGTCGAAGGCCACCCGCAGCGGCTCTATGACGTCGGTCGTACGCCCCGAATGGGTGATCGCGATGGCCACGTCACCGGCGCGCATCTGGACGGCGTTCGTCACGGCGAGGTGCGGGTCGGAGTGGGCGTGCGCGATCAGGCCGATCCGCAGCAGCTTCTGGACCAGGTCCTGGCCGACGAGGTTGGACGCCCCTATGCCGTACACGTCGATGCGCCGGGCGGCGGCCAGCGCGCCGACCGCGGCCTCCAGCTGGGTCAGGTCCAGTCCGGCGGCGGTGTCGGCCAGGCACTGCTGCTCCTCCTGGGCCAGCTTCGCCACCACGTCGGGCAGCGCGTCGTCGACCGCTATGTCGGCGGTGACGGCGGGCGCGCGGCCGGCGGCCTGCTGGGTGGCGAGGGCGGCGAGCGCGATGCGCAGGTCGCGGTAGCCCGGGTAGCCGAGCAGGCGCGAGGTGCGTACGACGGTGGCCTCGCTGGTGCCCGTACGTTCGGCGAGGCCGGTGACGGTGAGCGCGGCGCAGCCGGCCGGGTCGCCCGCGACCGCCTCCGCGACCCGCTGCATGGACCGGGTCATGGACGGTGCCAGCGTCCGCACCTTGGCGGCCAGGGCCGCGGGGGCGGGCGGGCTCGGGGCCGCCCGGACGGCGGCGCCGGAGTCCTTGAAAGTTTCCTTCAGGTCGGGGCGCACAGCTGAAAAGTAATTTCACCGCCGGGCCGCGTCAATACCCTGTGGACACCCGTGGCGGCCGGCCCGGCCGCCGGCGCGGGCAGCCGGAGCGGTTGTCAGTGGTGCGGGAGAGAATGGGGGGCATGGAGCTCGAACAGGCACTGCACGCGGCCCGCGCGCTGGTCCTCGCGGACCTGGTGGCGGGCGAAGTCGCCGACGCGGAGATCGTCTCGCTCGTCGAGGACTCCGTGGCGCACCGCCGATGGTGGGTGGAGCAGTGGCCCGAGGGCGCCGAGTTCGTGGCCGGGCTGATAGCGCAGGACGTCCAGGACGCCCTCCTGGAGCGGTACGGCCGCTGGCCGCTGTGCCCCGTGTGCACCCACGGCGGCGATCCCCACGCCCTCGACGTCGAGCCCGAGTTGGGGCCCGACCCGCACTGGGTCTGTCCCAAGACGGCGGTCTCGGTGGCGCGGGTCGGCTCCCTCGGCGCCACCACCGGGGGCTGACGTGGCGCTCTACATCGACCCGCCGACCTGGCCCGGACACGGGCGGATGTGGTCCCACCTCGTCAGCGACGCCTCGTTCGACGAGCTGCACGCCTTCGCGGAGCGCCTCGGCTGCCCCCGCCGGGCGTTCGACCGCGATCACTACGACATACCGGCGGAGCGGTACGGGGAAGCGGTGCGCGCGGGGGCCGCGGAGATCGGCAGCAGGGAGCTGGTGCACCGGCTCCGTAGGGCGGGACTGCGCAGGCCGAAGGGGCGGGAGGCGAGCCGGTAGGGCGGGCTTGCCCGGGCCCGGTGGGGCGGGGCAAGCCCTGATTCCGGCGGGGCGGGGCCTGCCCCGATTCCGGTGGGGCGGGGGTTTGCCCGGATGCGGGTAGGGCGGGGCCCGCCCGGGGGCAGGCCCCGCCAGGTCAGCCGCGGTCCGCCTCGGCCATCTCGACCGGCTCCGCCTCCGCCGGCGCGTGCCGCCCGTCGGCCGAGGAGGCGACCAGGCGCGAAGCGCTCTTCGTACGGTGCAGCCGCAGCGCGACGAGCGTGGTGGCGACGCCCAGTGCCGCGAGCGCCGCGGCCGTCCAGGCCACGGCCGGGTAGCCCCAGCCCGCGCTGATGACGAGCCCGCCGAGCCACGGCCCGACGGTGTTGCCCAGGTTGAAGGCGGAGGTGGTGGTCGCGCCGGCCAGCGTCGGCGCGGCGGTCGCCACGTTGAACATCCGGGCGTTGAGGGCCGGTGCGGTGGCGAACGCGGTGACGCCGAGCAGCAGCGAGAGCGTGACGGCGGCGACGGGGCTGTGCGCGGTCAGGGCCAGCAGCGCCAGTACGGTCGCCGAGGCGCTGATGCCCCCGATGATCGTTCCGAACGGGTGCGCGTCCGCTGTGCGTCCGCCGACGAACGTACCGATCAGCGCGCCCACACCGAACAGTGCCAGCACGGTCGGCACGCTGCCCTCGGCCAGCCCCGCGGTGTCGGTCAGCAGCGGCGCCAGGTAGGAGAACAGCGCGAAGACCGCCGCGCCGTTCAGCGCGGTGCCGATCAGTGCCAGCCAGACCTGCTGGTCCCGGTAGATGCTCAGTTCGCGGCGGAGCGCTGGCCGCTCGTCACCGGTCGGCACGGCCGTCCGCGGCACCAGCGCGACCACGCCGACCAGGCCGATCGCCGAGAGGGCCGCCACGGCCCAGAAGGCGGACCGCCAGCCCGCGTGCTGCCCGAGCAGCGCGCCGGCGGGCACGCCCGCGATGTTGGCGATGCTCAGCCCGCCGACCATCACGGCCATCGCGCGGGCCCGCGCCGTGACCGGCACCAGCGACACCGCGACGGCCGCGCCGACCGCCCAGAACCCGGCGCAGGCCAGCGCGCTGACCACACGGGAGACGAACAGTACGGCGTACGACGGCGCCACCGCGCCCGCGACCTGCCCGAGTCCGAAGACGGTGAGCAGGGCGATCAGCGTGGTGCGGCGCGGCAGTTGGAGGGTGGCGCCGGCGAGCACCGGCGCGCCGACCACCATGCCGATCGCGAAGGCGGAGACCAGGAGACCGGCCTGCGGAATGGTCACCCCCATGTCCCGGGCCAGGGGCTGGAGGATGCCCGACAGCATGAATTCACTGGTGCCGAGGGCGAAGACGGAGAGTCCGAGGACGTAGACGGCCAGGGGCATGCGGGCGCGATCGGGATGGTCTTGCATGTCACGCACGAACAGTGCGCAAGCACCTGACATTCCCGGTCGCGGTGTCGATCCCCGAACGGTACCGGGTGGTTCCGGACGGGTGGCCGGGTCGCGCCCCCGCGGCGTTTCGTCCCCTCGGCCCGGGGTACCCCGGCGGCTCCGCCCGGCCCGCGACGGTGCGGAGGCCCGCATGAGGTGGACGGCGAGGAGGTTCCTGTGAGGCGTACGAGAACGGTGGTCAGCGGCGTGCTGACGGGCATCGGCACGGCCGCGTTCATCGACGAGACGGTCTTCCACCAGCTGCTGCACTGGCACCACTTCTACGACAAGTCGACCACGGACGTCGGCCTGGTGTCCGACGGGCTGTTCCACGCGGGCAGCTGGCTCGCGATGGTGGCGGGCCTGGTGCTGTACGCGGACGTCCGCCGCCGTGGCACGCTGGTGCCCCGGGCGTGGTGGGGCGGGCTGTTCCTGGGGCTGGGCGGGTTCCAGCTCTACGACGGCACGTTCCAGCACAAGGGCCTGGGCATCCACCAGATCCGGTACGGCGTGGATCTGGCGCCGTACGACTGGACGTGGAACGGGACCGCCGTACTGCTCCTGGTGATCGGCGCACTGCTGCTCGTCCGCGCCTCCCGCACGGCACCACGCGCCACCTCGCGTACGGCCGAGCCGCACACCCCGTCCCACACCCGATGACGGCTGCCCTGCCCCCGCCCTTCACCGCGGCCGTCACTGCTGCCGCCGTCCTCGGCTGCCTCGCCTACCTGGCCGCCGCGACCCGGCTGCGCGCCCGCGGCGACGCCTGGCCGTACGGGCGCGACGCGCTGTTCTGCGCGGGCGGCGCGGTGCTCGTGGCAGGTGTCGCCGAGCCCTGGGGCGCCGCGCCGCCGTTCACCGCCCACATGCTCACGCACCTGTGCGTCGGCATGGCCGCCCCGCTGCTCCTGGTGCTGGGCCGCCCGCTGACCCTGGTCCTGCGCACCGCGCCGGTCCCCGTACGCCGCCGCCTGGTGGCCCTGACCCGCTCCCGCTGGGCGACGGTCTGGGCGCTGCTGCCGGTGGCGGCCCTGCTCGACTTCGGCGGGCTGTGGCTGCTGTACCGCACCCCGCTGCTGTCCGTCAGCCACCACAGCCCCTGGCTGAACTCGCTCGTGCACGTGCACATCCTGCTCGCCGGGCTGCTGTTCTCCTTCGGGCTGCTCGCCCTGGATCCCGTACGCCACCAGCCCGGTCCCGGCCTGCGGGCGGCCGTACTGCTGGCCGGGGGTGCGGCGCACGCCGTCCTCGCCAAGTCCCTGTACGCGGCGGGCCCGCCCGGCACCTCCTTCGCCACCGCTGACCTGCACCTGGCCTCACAGGTCATGTACTACGGCGGTGACGCCGTCGAACTGGCGCTGGCGGCCGTGGTGGCGTTCCAGTGGTACCGGGCCGAGGGGCGCGCCCTGCGGCGCGAGCGGCGCGCGGGCCGGCCGGGGGCGCACGGCGCGGCCGCCGCTACCCGGTCGTGAGCAGTTCCAGCTCGGTGGTCAGGTTGCGGCGGGCCACCCGCTCCCACTGCTGCTTGCCGTACGGCGTACGGAACAGGCTCGCCATGCCCAGGAGGTGCCGCAGCACCTCGGTGCGCCCGGCGCGGAACTCCCGGTCCGGCACGAAGCCGTACTCCTCCCGGACGGCGGCGGCGTAGGCCGCGTACTGCTCGGGCGCCCCCGCCAGGACCGCCAGGTCCGCGTCGCACAGGGCCGCGCCGTTGTGGTCGTCGGGGGCCGGGTCGTGGCTCGCGGTGAGGCGTACGAGGCGGGCCACCTCGGCCGTACAGGCGTCGCCGATGCCCAGCTCGGGCAGCGCGCGCTCGGCGAGGGCGGCGCTGCGCTCCTCGTTCTCGGAGCGCTCGGGGCGGTACACGGCGTCGTGGAACCAGGCGGCGAGGCGGACGGCGTCCCAGTCCACGGGCACCCCGGCGTCCAGGTCGGTCGCGTGCACGGCCAGCTCGTCGACGCGGTCCAGCACGGCGATGAGGTGGCCGGTGGAGTGGTACCGGCGCTGCGGCTCGGCCCAGCGGCCGAGCAGGTTGTCCGCGTACGGGGCCGGGTCGGGGTCGGCGGGGCCGCTGCCGCCCCGGGCGCCGGCGACGGCGGTGGCCCAGCGGTGGTGCAGATCCGGGAACGGGTCGGCGCCGCCCCCGAAGTGGGTGTGGGCCGTACCGGACGGAGGTGTCGTGCGAGCCATGCGGCCCATTGTGCCCGGGGGGAGGTCAAGAGGAGGTTTCCGGTCGAGTACCGGGGCGTTGTGGTCCCGGCGGGCGGGGCGGCCCGTACTCTGGGATATTGGACTAGACCTGTCGTCCTCGTTGTCCGTGTCGGCATCCCGTCTCGTCCTGCTGAAGTCGTCACGCCGAAGGAATGGGGACCTATGACCACGCGCGCACTCCTGGAGGTGATCGCGCTCGACGCCGCCGACGCGGTGGCCGCCCAGGCCGGCGGTGCGGACCGCCTCGAACTCGTCAGCGACATGGCCGCCGACGGACTCACCCCGTCGCCGCGGACCGTCGCGGCGGTCCGGGCGGCCGTCGACATCCCGGTACGGGTGATGCTGCGGGCCGCCGACGGCTTCGCGGCGGGCGACGTCGACGCCCTGTGCGCGTCGGCCGCGGCACTGCGGGCCGAAGGCGCGGAGGAGTTCGTCCTCGGCTTCCTCGACGCGGACGGGCGCCCCGACCTGGCGGCCGTACGGGCGGTGGCCGGCGCGGTCGCCGGCTGCCGGTGGACGTTCCACCGGGCCATCGACCGGGCCGCCGACCGCGACGCGCTGCGCAAGGAACTGGCCGGGCTGCCCGGTCTCGACACCTACCTGACGGCGGGCTCGCCCGCCGGCGTCGAGGACGGCCTGCCCACCCTGCTGGCCGAGCGCGCCCGCACGGCCGAGGGCGAGCCCGGCTACGAGCCGCGGCTCCTGATCGGCGGCGGACTGGTCCTCGCCCACCTCCCGGAACTGCTGGCAGCCGGGGTGGACGCCTTCCACATCGGCGGCGCGGCACGCCCCTCCGGGTGGCAGGCACCGGTCGACACGGGCGCCGTGGCGGCGTGGCGTGAGGCGCTGGAGGGGGTGCCGGTCTAAGCCGACACGACCTAGGAGCGGGCGGCGGGAGGGGCGGGGGCCGCGTTCTCGTGCGGGAGCGCGGCTCCTTCGTGGGGGTGCGGTCCCTTTGTGGCTCGGGCCCTTGCCGGTGCGGCCTCCCGCGCCGTCGCGCGCCGCCGCGTCGTCACCACCGCCGAGACCAGTGCCAGCAGGGCGAGCGCCCCGGACACCAGCGGGAACCACCGAGGCCCCAGCAGGCCGACGGCCGCACTGCCCACGCCGCCGCCCGCCGCCATCCCGAGATACAGGGCGCTGCTGTTGAGCGAGAGCAGCAGCGGCGCGTCGGCCGGGTCGAGGGACGCCATCCGGTGGGCCAGCGAGACGGCCGTCGCCCAGGCGAAGAAGTGGACGGCCAGGACGTACACGAGTGCGCCCGCCATGGTCAGGGACAGCCAGGGCAGGGTGAGGTAGCCGGCCGCCGCCACCGCGACGCCGGTGACCATGACGGGCCGTACGCCCAGCCGGTCCACCGCCCGGCCGCCCAGCCAGCTGCCCGCGACCGAGGACAGCCCGCCGGCGAACATGACCAGGGTCAGCCGGCCCGCGTCGCCGCCGGTCGCCGGGCGTACCGCGGTCGCCAGGTAGATGTAGACGCCCTGCACCGCGAGGAAGAAGAGGAACGTGGTGCCGATGCCGCTCAGGACGCGGCGGTTGCCCAGCGGCACGAGGCGTTCACGCAGGCCGGGCGCGGCCGTCGGGGCGGGGATGCCGCGCAGGAGGACGGCGAGGCCGCCGAGCGCCAGGGCGCCGAGCGCGACGACGAGCCACATCGTCAGCCGCCAGTCGGCGTCGCCGATGTAGGTGCCGAGGGGGACGCCGAGGGCGGTCGCGACCGTCATCCCGCCCATGACCGTGGCCAGCGCCCGGCCGCGGCGCTCGGGCGGCACGATCGAGGCGGCGGCCGCGCTGGCGGCGGGGGTGTAGAGCGCGGCGCCGGCCGCGGCCAGCACCCGGGTGGCGAGCAGCAGCGGGTAGGTGGGGGCGAGGGCGCTCAGCGCGTTGCCCAGGGTGAAGACGGTGAGCGCGGTGAGCAGCAGCCGCTGACGCGGCCAGCGGGCCGTCACGGTGGCGAGCGGCGGGGCGAGCACCGCGTACCCGAGCGCGAAGACGGTGACCAGCTGGCCCGCGGCCGGTACGGAGATCTCCAGGTCGGCGGCGATGTCGCCGAGGAGGCCGGCCATCACCATGGTGTCGGTCCCGACGGCGAACGCGCCGAGGGCGAGCAGAAGCAGACGAAGACGCACGGGTGTCCTTCCCGGTACGGCGCGTGCGACGGGTGGGGCAGCCGCGACGCCGGGTAAAGTTTGATGTGCGTCAAACGATATGGATTGTTGGATGGTTGTCAAACAGTCCGGGGCTCGGCAGGGAGAGGAGAACGCCGTGACGGACGTGGAGGAACAGCTGCTGCCGCAGCCGGACACCGCCGACATCGAGCTGGTCAAGGTGTTGCACGCGCTGGGGGATCCGACCCGGATGCACCTCTTCCGGGTCTACGCGTCAGGCGAGCAGCACGACTGCTCCTCCGAACGACTGGGCCTGAGCCACCTGCACAAGTCGACGGTCTCCCACCACATGCGGATCCTGCGCGAGGCCGGGATCGCCTCGACCTGCGCTGTCGGGCGCAACCGCTACGTACGGCTGCGCCGCGCCGACCTCGACGCCCGGTTCCCCGGGCTGGTGGAGTCGCTCCTGGCGTCCATGCCGCCGCTGGAGCAGTGAGGGGACCGGCTCACCCGGCGGACGCGCCCAGCCGCTCCGGCAGGGGCGCCGCGTGGATCACCGTCAGCCCGGAGACCGGACGGGTCAGGCAGACGTACAGGCGGCGCAGGCCGGTGCGTTCGTCCGGTTCGCCGTCGACGATCGCGGCGGGCTCGTCGAGGACCACGTAGTCGTACTCCAGGCCCTTGGCCAGCGTGGCCGGGACCAGCGTCAGGCGGGCCTCCTCGGAGGTCTCCTCGCCGGGCGCCAGCACGGCCAGCCCCGCGGCGTCCAGCGCCGCGCGCAGCGCGGGCAGCCGGGCCTCGGCCGCGATCAGACCGATCGATCCTTCCTTGACCAGCGCTTCGTGGCAGGCGGCGATGACCGCGTCGTCCAGCTCCGCCGCCGGCACCGGCCGGATCGCGAAGTCCCCCGCGGACTCGCGGATCGAGGTCGCCTCGGTCAGGTCGGGCGCGATCGCCGGCAGCAGCCGCGAGGCGTACGAGATCACCTCGCGCGGCACGCGGAAGCCCAGCGTCAGCTCCTCGATCTGCGCCCCCGGCTTGCCCAGGTGGGACAGCGCCTCCTGCCACGTGTCGGTGGACCACGGGGTGGTGCCCTGCGCGATGTCGCCCAGGATCGTCGCCGAACCGGTCGTACAGCGCCGGCCCACCGCCCGGTACTGCATCGGTGACAGGTCCTGCGCCTCGTCCAGCACCACATGGCCCAGGGAGTGCGTACGGGTGACCAGGTCGGCCGCCTCGTCGATCAGCACCGCGTCCGCCGCCGACCACTTGGCGCTCTTCACGCTGCGCGCCGGCTTCGCCCACAGGATCGTCTTCTGCTCCTCGGGCGTCAGGATGCCCGCCGCCTGCTCGGCCAGGAACTCCGCGTCGCCCAGCAGCCGCAGCACCACCTTGGCCGGGTCGACCGGCGGCCACACCTCCTTGACCACGGCCTTGACCGCCGCGTTGCGCGCCACCGCGTCCTGCACCCGGTCGTCCGGCGCCTCGCCGGCCTGCTCCATCCGTACGAGCACCGCGTGCGCGATGCGCTGCGGCAGCGCCTCCCGGGCCGCGCCGTAGCGGATGTCGCGGCGCAGCAGCTCGTCGACGATCTCCTCGATCTCGTACGCCGGCACCCGCCAGCGCCGCGAACCGCGCACCACCACACACGCCTCGGACGGCTGGCGCACGTGCGACCACACCGCCCGCCGCAGCACCTGCGCCAGCCGCGCGTCGCCCTTGACCGTGGCCGCCGCCGCGTCGTCCGTGCCCCGCACCTCGACGTGCGCCACCAGGTCGTCGACCGTGGCCTGCTTGACCTCCAACTCGCCCAGCGCGGGCAGCACCTGCTCGATGTAGTGCAGGAACGAGCGGTTCGGACCGATGACGAGCGTGCCGGAACGGGCCAGCCGCTCCCGGTGCGCGTACAGCAGGTACGCGACCCGGTGCAGGCCCACCGCGGTCTTGCCGGTGCCCGGCGCTCCCTGGACACAGACGGTGCCGCCGATCCCGGCGCGCACGATCTCGTCCTGCTCCGGCTGGATCGTCGCCACGATGTCGCGCATCGGGCCCACGCGCGGCCGTTCGATCTCGGACTGGAGCAGCTTGCTGTGCTGCTCCGCCTCGCCCGGGTCGGTCAGGTGCTCGTCCTCGTACGCGGTCAGCTGCCCGCCCGTGTAGCCGAAGCGGCGGCGCAGCTTGAGGTCCATCGGGTCCTTCTTGGAGGCCCGGTAGAACGGCTGCGAGACCGGCGCGCGCCAGTCGATGACCATGGGGTCGCCGTCGGCGTCGTGGACGTGCCGGCGGCCGATGTAGAAGTTCTCGCCCGCCGCGCCCTCGGCGTCCAGGCCAGGGGCGTGCAGGTAGTCCAGGCGGCCGAAGAAGAGCGGGGTGTGGGCGAGGTCGGCGAGCGCCTTGATACGGGCGTCGACCTCGCCCTGGAGCACTTCGGCGTTGACCCAGTTCACGGTCACGTCGGCGATGTTCAGCGCCTCGGCGTCCGCGCGCATGGCGCGCAGCGCGGCCCGGGAGGCCGCGAGGTGGGCGCGTTCGCGTTCCAGGGGGTCGGAGTGCTCGGGCGCGGGGTCGGTGGCCTGGTCGTGGGCGTGCGAGGGCACGGTGTTGCCTCCGGCGGATCCGGCTACGGTCGTACGTGACGGCGTACGCGTAGGCGTCTTCAGATGCGATCGGGTGCGGGCATCTGCGTTCAGGTGCGTGAAGCGTGGAGCCGGCCGGTTTCCGTGCGGCCGGTGGCACTCCGCTGAGGGAGGCGGGCAGACCGGCGATTGTATCCAGCAGCTTTCGGGGACGCCAACGGATTTCGACGGCGGGGCCGGCCCGCGGCGTCAGGAGCCGGCCCCGTGCCGGGTGCGCCGGACCCTGACGTTCCGCCCGGCCCCGTCCATCTCCCGTAGGGGGCGGGATAGGCCCAGGGGCTGACCGAAGGCCGGGCAGGGATGGGCCCGTGGGCCGATGTGCGGCCCGCCCGCGACAACCATCATGGAGTCATGAGCAGCGCAACCATCACCCCAGGCACCCTGCACCCGGCCCACGGCGCCACCGCCCTCGGCACGGACACCGCCGGCGCGCAGCGCACCCACGAGCAGCGCCACATGGTGGGCAACGTCTTCCGCGCGGTCAAGGTCTTCGCCGCCGCCGCGGTCAGCGTCGTCCTCCTCGGGGAGTACGCGGACGACTGAGCCCGCTCCGAGCTCCGAGTGCGGCCCCGCCCGCCGTTCCGAGCTCCGAGTGCGGCCCCGCCCGCCGCTCCGAGCTCCGAGTGCGGCCCCGCCCGCCGCTCCGCTCCCGCCCGTAGACTCCTTTTCACCTCTGTCGGACACCCAATCAGCAACCGGATGACCGGAAACCGTTACAAACAGTCGGTCTCGATCGACTAGCGTCACCGCAGACAGCGTGCGTCCGGCGACGAGGAGGGGCTCAACAAGTGTCTGCCGCCGAGGGGACGCGGTCGGAACCGCACAGACGGCCGTGGACGCGGCATCTCACGCGCCCGGACCGGAAGACGATCGCCGCGGCGGGACTGCTCGTGGTGTCGCTGGCCGCGCTGGCCACCGTCTTCCAGCTCGTCGAACTGTCCATGTCGGACATAGTGGTCTACCGGGCCGAAGGGGAGGCCGCGGCGTCCGGCGGCGACCTGTACGGCTTCACCGTCACCGAGTGGAACCTCCCCGCGACGTACCCGCCCTTCGCCGCCCTGCTGTTCATCCCGACGACCTGGCTGCCGACCGGCGCCCTCAAGGTCGCCTCCGTCCTCGTCAACGTGGCCCTCGTCCCGGTCCTGCTGCACCTCTCGTACAAGGCCGCGTACGTCACCGGCACCAGCGACCCGGCGGGTGTGTCCCGGCTGCGGAGCGCGCGCACCCTGCCCGTCGTGCTCACCGCCACCGCGCTCGCCATCTGGCTCGAACCGTTCTTCCAGACGCTCGTCTTCGGGCAGATCAACATCGCCCTGACCTGCCTCGTCCTGTGGGACCTGGGCCGCCCGGACGGTGCCCGCCTGAAGGGCTTCGCCGTCGGCCTCGCCACGGGCATCAAGCTCACCCCGGCCGTGTTCGCCGTCTACCTGCTGATCACCGGCCGGGTACGGGCCGCCTGCACCGCCCTGGCCGGCTTCGTGTGCTCCGTGCTGCTCGGGGTGCTCGTCCTGCCGGACGCCAGTGTGGAGTTCTGGACGCGGCGGATGTTCGAGACCGGCCGGGTCGGCAAGGTGTGGATCGTCGACAACCAGTCCCTGCAAGGCCTGCTGGCCCGCTGCCTGCACACCCAGGAACCGGGCCTGGTGTGGGCGGGCGCGGCGCTGCTGACCGGCATGGCCGGCCTCTTCGTCGCCCGCCGGGTGTACCTGCGGCGCGGCCTGGACTCCTGGGGCGTGCTGTGCACCGCGGTCACGGCCCTGCTCGTCTCGCCGATCAGCTGGTCCCACCACTGGGTGTGGTGCGTGCCGCTGCTGGTCGCCCTCGGGGCGCACGTCCGCGGCGTACGGTGGCGCCGGGTACTCCTCGCGGCCGTGGCGCTCGCCTTCACGGCCCGCACGATGTGGGTGCTCCCGCACCAGGGCGACCTGGACCTGCGGCTCTCCTGGTGGCAGCAGCCGCTGGCGGCCCCGTACCCGCTCCTGGGGCTGGCGATGCTGGCAGCGGTGGCCTGGTGGAGCCGCCGGCCCCCGGCCGTCCCGCTGTCCGTCCTGGCCCGCCGCCCGTTCCCCCTGCCGCGCAGCGCCCGCCGCTCCCCGGAACTGAGCGCCCACGTCCCCGGACGCTGAACCGTCCGGGGCCGGACGCTCACCCCCCTCATCCGCTCAGCCACTCATCCCTCGGCCGGCAGCTCCGTAGCGTCCACGATCCGGTACGCGTACCCCTGCTCCGCCAGGAAGCGCTGGCGGTGCGCCGCGAAGTCCTGGTCGACGGTGTCGCGGGCGACGACCGAGTAGAACCGCGCCTCGTGCCCGTCGGCCTTGGGCCGCAGCACCCGCCCCAGCCGCTGCGCCTCCTCCTGCCGCGACCCGAACGTGCCCGACACCTGGATCGCGACCGTCGCCTCCGGCAGGTCGATCGAGAAGTTCGCGACCTTGGAGACGACCAGTACGGAGATCTCACCCTCCCGGAACGCGTCGAAGAGCTTCTCGCGCTGCGCGTTGGTCGTCTCCCCCTTGATGACCGGCGCGCCCAGGTGCTCACCCAGTTCGTCGAGCTGGTCGATGTACTGCCCGATCACCAGGGTCTGCTCGCCCTTGTGCCGCCGCACCAGCGCCTCGGTCACACTCTGCTTGCTGGCCGTCGTCGCGCAGTACCGGTACTTCTCCTCCGGCTCGGCCGTCGCGTACGCCAGCCGCTCCGACTCGGTCAGGCTGACCCGTACCTCGACACAGTCCGCCGGCGCGATGTACCCCTGCGCCTCGATCTCCTTCCACGGCGCGTCGAAGCGCTTCGGGCCGATCAGCGAGAAGACGTCCGACTCCCGGCCGTCCTCCCGTACGAGTGTCGCCGTCAGCCCCAGCCGCCGCCGCGCCTGGAGATCGGCGGTGAACTTGAAGACCGGCGCGGGCAGCAGGTGCACCTCGTCATAGATGATCAGCCCCCAGTCCCGCGAGTCGAACAGCTCCAGGTGCGGGTAGACGCCCTTCCGCTTGGTCGTCAGCACCTGGTACGTGGCGATCGTGACCGGCCGGATCTCCTTCTTCGTACCGCTGTACTCGCCGACCTCGTCCTCGGTCAGCGACGTCCGCCTGACCAGCTCGTGCTTCCACTGCCGCGCCGAGACCGTGTTGGTGACCAGGATCAGCGTGGTCGCCTTGGCCCGCGCCATCGCACCGGCCCCGACCAGCGTCTTCCCCGCACCACAGGGAAGCACCACCACGCCCGAACCACCGTGCCAGAAGCCTTCCACGGCCTGCTGCTGATACGGCCGCAGCGCCCAGCCGTCCTCGTCCAGCTCGATCGGATGCGCCTCGCCGTCCACATACCCGGCCAGGTCCTCGGCCGGCCAGCCCAGCTTGAGCAGCGTCTGCTTGATCTGCCCGCGCTCGGACGGGTGGACCACCACCGTGTCCGGGTCCAGCCGTGCCCCCACCAGCGGCTGCACCTTCTTCGACCGCAGGACCTCCTCCAGCACCGGCCGGTCGGTGGTGGTGAGCACCAGCCCGTGCGCCGGGTGCTTGGACAGCGTCAGCCGCCCGTACCGCGACATGGTCTCGGCGATGTCCACCAGCAGCGCGTGCGGCACCGGATACCGCGAGAACCCGACCAGCGCGTCCACGACCTGCTCGGCGTCGTGCCCGGCGGCCCGCGCGTTCCACAGCCCGAGCGGCGTCACCCGGTACGTGTGCATGTGCTCGGGCGCCCGCTCCAGCTCCGCGAACGGCGCGATGGCCCGCCGGCACGCCTCCGCCTGCTCGTGGTCGACTTCCAGCAGCAGCGTCTTGTCGCTCTGGACGATGAGAGGTCCGTTCACGCGCCTCGCCTTTCGCGTCACCTGCACCCGGCCGTTCCCCAGCCCGACCGCGGCACCCGGCCGTCCGTACGGCCAAACGTCCAGTGTGCCGCATTGCCGCACGGGGGCGGGCCGATGGCGGGGACGGGAGCGAAGGAGGCCTGGGCCCTTGCGAAACCACACCGTACGCAGCCGCAGGTGTGTACATTCTCCGTATGGACGACGAGACGTATCCGCTCGTGCAGGCCCGCAACGAGCTCGGACAACTGGTCAGCCGGGTGCGCCACGGTCACGCGCACATCGTGATCAGCGAATACGGCAAGCCTGCCGCCGCTCTGATCCCGATAGACGAGCTGGAGGAACTTCGCCGGCTGCGCGATGAGGCCGACATCACCGAAGCGAGCCGTCGCAGAGCCGCCCCCACCGGGGAGGCGAAGACGCACGAGGCGTTCATGGCCGAGCTGGAAGCGGAAGACCGCCGGGCAGCCGCTTCGTGACCTATACCGTCGTATGGGAGCACCAAGCCATGGACGAGTTCCGCCGCCTTCGCCACATCGATCCTGCGGGCGCCAAGGAATGCGCGACGGCGGTCCGGGGCCTGGCCACGGATCCGCGTCCCCCGCAGGCACGTGAGCTGGGCGGATCTGGTTACTGGCGGCTGCCGGTCGGAGACTGGCGAGTCCTGTACCAGCCCGAGGAGACAACCGTCACTGTGAGCGTCCTGAAGGTCGGCCGTAGTCGTTGACCCGATCCGGGCACGGTTCGGCCTGGCGGGAGGGCGAGGTCTCGTCCGCTTCTTCGCCCCCTCACGAAGCCGTCTCGTCCGCCAGCTCCGCGACGCCCGTGATGCGGTGGAGGGGGAAGGTGCGGACCTCGTCGGCGGTGTGGTCGTAGGCGGTGACGAAGCCGCCTTCCACGCGGACGGGGGCGATGACGCGCTGGCTGGCGGCGCCGTCGGCGTTGACGTAGCCGATCCAGAGGGTGGCGTTGGTCAGGACGGCGGCCTGCATGGTGGCGAGGGTCTCGGCGGAGGTGGTGCGGGGGAGGGCGCCGGGGGCCGGGGTGGGGGTGGTTGTCGGCTTGCGTTCGGCGGTTGCGGCGAGGTCGCCGGCGCGGATGGCACGGACCGCCGCTTCGAGGAGGGTGGGGTCGGGGGCGGGCGGGCCCTCGGGGACCGGGGTGGGCGCGGTGCGCGGCGGGGTGCGGTAGGCGTCCGGGCGGGCGATCAGGACGTCGCCCTCGGCGGATTCGGCGGCGGGGGCGTAGCCCATCGCGCGCAGGCCCTCCAGGAGCTGGTCGGGCGGGGTGGCCGAGGCGAGCACGGTCGGGGCGAGCCGGCGCAGGCGCAGGCCGACGGCGCGGCGGTCGGCGAGGATCTCGGTGAGCAGCGCGTCGTCGTCGCAGCGTACGTACGCGGAGGCCGCGCCGACGCGGAGCCGGCCGTGGCGCCGGGCCACGTCGTCGATGAGGTAGGCGAGCGGCTGCGGCACCGGGGTGCGGGAGTGGGTGGCGAGGAAGGACTGCAGCTCGGCGGCGGAGCGGCCGGCGTCCAGGGCGCGGCGCACGGAGGCCGGGGTGAAGCGGTAGACGGTGGCGCCGCCCTTGGACTCGACGTCGGCGAGCACCCCGAGCGCGTCGGCGAGGGGGCGTTCGAGGGGGCCGGGGGCGACGGCGGTCAGGTCGGCCTGGAGGAGGACGTGGTCGAGGGGTTCGGGGAGGAGGGGCGCGAGGAGGGCGGCGGCGCGGGTGGCGGGGGCCTCGGGGTGCGCGGGGTCGGTGGCGGAGCCGGCAGTGCTGCCGGAGCCGGTGCCGGTCCCGGTGGACAGGAGGGCGCGGGTGTGGGTGGCGAGGGCGCCGCGGCCGGTGATGCCGAGGAGTTCGGCCTCGGTGAGCGTCCACCGGGCGATTCGGGAGCGCAGGTCGTCGGCGGCGGCCGGGCCCGCGTTGCGGGCGGCGTCGGCGGCGGGGACGGACGCGGGGCTCGCGTCGGGGCGGCGCGCGGCGGCCGTCCTGGAGCTGCCGTTCGTGGCGGGGGCTGCCGCCGCCTGGGCCGCGCCGCGCAGCGGGCGTTCCCAGCGGAGCCGGTCCAGTACGGCTTCGGCCGGTACGGACGTGCCGGGGGGCAGGGAGGCGAGCAGGGCGAGTGTCCGGCGGCGTACCTCGGGCGCCGCGGAACGGTCCAGGTTCGGGCCGAGCGCGGACAGGGTGCGGCCCTTCGGGTCAGGGGTGCCGACCAGTCCTGCCGTACGGGTCGCCGCCAGCCAGGACTCCGCCAGCCGGGCCCAGCGCTGCTCCGCCGGGAGCCGGCGCCAGTCCTCGGCGGCGGGGGTGGGCGCGTACCGTTCGTCGGCCTCGCCGTCGGACGCCAGCAGCCCGGCGCCGTAAGCCAGTTCCAGCCAGAAGGCGGCGGTCTCTTCGGTGACGTCCAGGGCGGCGGCGGTCCGCTTGAGGTCGCGGACGGACAGGCCTCCGGCGCGCAGCACGCCGGGCCCGCCGAGGTCCCACTCCTTGAGCAGCTCCTCGACGGTGGCCAGCGCGGTGAACGCCTGGCCGGCGGCGGCGCTGTCCACAAGCTGTGGATCGCGTTCGGTGGAGGGCGCGAGGGCGGGCGGCAACGGCTCGGGCACGCGGTGCGCGCGCCCCGCGCGCAGGTGGAGCGCGGCCTCACGGGGCAGCACGACGTTGCGCGGCCCGGCGGGCAGCAGCACGCCCCGGTCGAGGAGCCACCGCAGGTGCGCGGCGGGCCGGTCGGTGACGGCCCCGTACGGCGGGCCCCAGACCAGCCGGTCCAGGACGCCGTGCGCCTCCTCGGGGGCCTCCGCGAGCAGCGCGGCCATCCGCGTACGGTCCTCGAACAGCGCGGTCAGGGCGGCGACGGCGGTCACCGGGTCGTGGGTCGGGGCCAGCCCGGCGGCGGCCAGGATCTCCTGGAGGCGGCCGGGCGACATGCCGGACGTGGCCTCGGCGACGGTGGGGCCCAGGCCGGTGGGGGAGGGGTGCGCGGGACCGGGCGCGAGCAGTTCGCGGGCCGTGCGGACGAGGCGCAGCCGGTCGTCACCGCCCCAGACCAGCGCCTGGTCGCGCAGGGTGCGCAGGGCGCGGGGCAGTTCGGCGGGGATGGCGGCGAGGGCCGCCCCGTCCGGAGCGTCGGCTCCTCCGGTCTCTCCGGGCCCGTCAGCTCCTTCGGCCCCGGCCGTACTGTCCGCCCCCGCGTCCCCCGCCATCAGCGCGAGCAGCGTCTCGTACGGGCAGGGGTCCGGTGCCACCGCCAGCGCCTCGGCGGTCTGCAGCGCGAAGCGGTCCAGGCGCTCGACGGCCCGGACGACCGAGGCGCGGGTGCCGGCCCGGGTGGCGAGCTGGGTCAGATCGCCGGGGACCGGGTTGAGCAGGTCGGGGCGGGCCCGCAGCAGGCCGGCGAGCCCGCTGTCGGGGCGGGTGCGGAGCTCTTCGGCGAGCGTGCGGGGTGTTTCACTCATCCGCTACACGGTAGCGGGGGCATGTGACGATGTCGGGTGCGGCGCCGCGCCGCCGGCACCGGCCGGTACGCGCCCCACGCGGGCCGGTCGGCCTCGCCACCCCCGTGGGACGGGCGATCGGGGGTACGGTCTCGGGAGGGAACCGGGCTGTGCCACAGGGGATTTCGTGGGGATCGAGAGCGACCAGCTGGTCTTTGACTATCTGAGCCGGGTCGGTGATCTGGCCCAGCAGCGCGGGCTGTCCTCCGGGGCGCGGATGCGCCTGGTGGCCGAGCTGCGGGCACAGGTGGACGCGGCGAAGCCGGACACGGTGCCCGGGGTCAGACGCGTGCTGGCCCGGCTCGGTACGCCGGAGGCGGTGGTGTCCGCGGCGGGCGGCAGCGCTCCGCCGGCCGAGCGGACACCGCGGGCGGGGGCGGAACCGCCGCCGCGGCCGGGCCTGCGCGACAAACTGGGTGGCGCCGCGCGCCGCTTCGGCCAGGGCGGCGGTGCGGGCGGCCGTACGAACGCCGGTGGGGGCAGCGGTACGGGCCTTCCCGGCGAAGCGAGCGGAACCACTGGTTCCGGCGGTCATGACGGCGCCACGGCCAAGCGCCACAGCCCGCCTACGCGCGACGGCGCGCCCACGAGCGACAGCCCGCCGACGAGGAGCAACCTCCACAAGAACGACAACATCCGCAAGAACGTCAACCTGCCCGAGAACGACACCCCGCCCAGGAACCACAGCTCCCCCAGGACCAGCGGCCTCCCGAGCCTCTCCGGCCTGGGCGAAGGGCTGCGCGGCCTGGCCGGCAAGGTCCCCGCCCCGCGCGACGGCAGGCGCCGCTCGGCCCGCGCGCGGGAGCCGGAGCCGCCGCCGCCCGCGTCCCCGCCGCACCTCGCGGGCTTCGACGAGCTCGGCGACAGCACCGTGGCCTTCGGCGAGGGGGCCGGCGAGCCCGACTGGTGGCGCGTGGCGGAGGGCCCGTTCGCGCCGTACGGGCCGTACGAGCCCGGCGAGACGGTGCCCGGCTTCGTCGGCGGCATCGAGATCCCCGAGATCCGCGAGCGCCCGCCGGGGGAGCGGCAGGACGGCCCGCTGTCCCTGGAGAAGGGCGAGCGCGACGAGGACGGTGAGGAGGCCGGGGACGAGGAGGCGGACGGCGAGCCCGGCGAGGAGACGGCCGCTGTGCCCCGCACCGGCGTGCTGCCGCGCGTCCTCGCGTGGCGGCGGCGGTCGGCCGCGGCCGAGCCGTACGCCGAGGACCCGGAGCCGGTCGAGTACGTGCAGGCCGCGCGGCCGCCGCTCAGCCCCGTCCTGCTGCTGGCGGTGCTGCTGCTGGTCGCGGGCGCGGTGCTGGGTTCGTGGCTGGCGCTGGCCGGCGGCTGGGTGCTCGCGTACACGTCCCGGCGGCTGCTGCGCGGCGAGGCGAAGTTCGCGGCGCTCGGCGTGCCGGGGGTGGTCGTGGGCGGACTGGTGGTGTGGCTGTGGGGCCGCGTGGACGGGCGGTGGGGCGAGCCCATCGCCGAGGGGCAGCTCGGGCACGAGCTGGCCGGTGTGCTGCCGGTGGTGGTGCGGGTCGCGGCCGTCGCCTCGGCGCTGTTCCTGGTGTGGCGGATGCGGCGGCAGCCGCGCTGAGTGACGGCGGGCCCGGACAGGCCCGCCGCTCCGCCTACTTCTTCGCCAGCTTCTCCTGCAACTGCGCCAGGATCTTGCCGGCCGCCGTGTAGCCGATGCCCTGGATCCACAGTTCGTCGTCGACGCGGAAGGTGCGGCCGTTCCTGGCCGCCTTCATGTTCTTCCACAGCGCCCCGCCGGTGACCTGCGACTCCTTGGACTTCTCGGGGCTGCCGTACGCCGTGTAGAAGACCGCGTCCGCGTCGGCCCGGGTGATCTGCTCCGCGCTGACCTCGGCCATCATGCCGTCCGGCGCGTCCTGCACCACGCTGGTCGGGCCGGTGCCGACGTCGTCGAGGACGGTGCCGATGTAGCTGCGGCAGCCGTAGATGCGGGTGTCGGCGCCCTCGACGAAGCGGACCACGTTGACCGTCGTGCGCTGGACCGCCGCGGCCCCGCCCAGCGCCGCGGTGACGCGCTCGGCGTGTGCCTCGTACGCCGCCGCCACCCGCCTGGCCTGGGGGATCCTGCCCAGTGCGGCGGCGTGCGTGGCGAAGTTCTGCTTCCACGGGTAGCCGGTGGTCTCCGTCATGACCGTGGGCGCGATGGCCTTCAGCTGCTCGTACCGCTTGCCGTCGCGCACCTTGCTGGTGAGGATCAGGTCGGGCTTGAGCGCGGCCACCGCCTCCAGGTTCGGCGCGCCGATCCGGCCGACGTCCTCGATACCGGTGAGCTTGTCCTTCGGCAGGTAGTCCAGGAAGCCGCCGGCCACGTCGGAGCGGGTGGCGCCGACCGGCCGCACCCCGAGCGTGATCGCGGAGTCCAGCTCCGCGGTGTCCAGCACCACCACGCGCCGCGGCGCGGCGGGCACCTCCACCTCGCCCTGTGCCGTACGGACCCGGTGCGTGCCCGTGCCGGACGCGGGCCGCGCCCAGGTGGTGGCGGGCTGGGCCGGGCAGTCGGCGGCCTTCGCGGAACCGCCGTCGGAACGGCCCGTACCGGACGATCCGCCCGGACCGCAGGCGGTCAGCGTCACGGAAGCGGCCAGCGCGGCAGCCACGGCGACCGCGGCACGACGGCGCCCGGCCCGCGGAACCGGACGGTGAGCCAGGCGCGGAACCGGACGGGAAACCAGGCGCGGAACCGGACAGCGATCTGCGGAGAGCGGCATGACAAGCCCCTTCGGCTGGACTGGACGCACACACGGCCGGACACCCGGCGAGCCGGCTCAGGAACGGCCGCGTACGACCGTGCCCTCCCCGCCCGGCGCTTGCCAAGGCCGCCCCGGCACCACCAGGGGCGAGCCCGTCACCGGATCGGGTACGACCACCGACTCCAGCCCGAACACCGTGCGCACCAGCGCGGCCGTGACGACCGCCGACGGGTGCCCCTGCGCGACGATGCGCCCCTGTTTCATGGCGATCAGATGGTCGGCGTAGCGCGCGGCCTGGTCGAGGTCGTGCAGCACGGCGACGACGGTGCGCCCCCGGTCGTGGTTGAGCTGCCGGATCAGGTCCAGCACCTCGACCTGGTGCGAGATGTCCAGGTAGGTCGTCGGCTCGTCCAGGAGCAGCAGGTCGGTCTCCTGGGCGAGCGCCATCGCGATCCACACCCGCTGCCGCTGCCCGCCGGACAGTTCGTCCACCGCCCGGTCGGCGAGCCGCGCCACGTCCGTACGGTCCATGGCCTCCGCGACGGCCCGCTCGTCCGCCTCGGACCACTGCTGCCACCAGCGCTGATGCGGCTGGCGGCCGCGCGAGACCAGGTCGGCGACGGTGATCGCCTCCGGGGCCACCGGGGTCTGCGGCAGCAGCCCCACCGACCGGGCGATCTTCTTGGTGGGGAGGCGGGCCAGGTCCGTGCCGTCCAGCAGGACCGCGCCGCGGCGCGGCTTCAGCAGCCGGCCCAGTGCCCGCAGCAGCGTGGACTTGCCGCAGGCGTTGGGACCGACGACGACCGTGACCGCGCCGTGCGGGACGTCGAGGTCGAGCCCGTCGACGACGGTGCGGTCCTCGTAGGCGAGCGTCAGTCCCCGCGCCGTGAGACGGCTGACGGCGGGCGCCGCGCCCTGGCCGCCCTCGCCGCCTTGACCGCCCTCGCTGCCCTCGGTCACCTGCGTCCCCCCACGGCACGGCTGCGGATGATCAGGTGCATCAGGTACGGGGCGCCGACGGCCGCGGTCAGCACGCCCACCGGCAGTTCGGTCGGTGCGAGGAGCTTGCGGGCGAGCAGGTCGCCGAGGACGACGACGAGCGCGCCGAGCAGCGCTGAGCACAGCAGCGGTATCTGCGCCGTACGGGTCAGACGGCGGGCGGTCTGCGGGGCGAGCAGCGCCACGAAGTCGACCGGGCCGGCCGCGCCGGTCGCCGTCGACGCCAGCACCACGCCGAGCGCGACCAGGCCGAGCCGGGTGCGGTTCAGCCGTACGCCGAGGGCGGTCGCGGTGTCGTCGTCCATCGGGACGGCGCGCTGGGCGCGGGCCGCCCACAGGACGGCGGGCAGCAGGACCAGCAGCGCCCGGCCGAGCGGCGCGGCCTCGGCCCAGCCGCGCCCGTTGAGCGAGCCGGTCATCCACACCTGGGCCTGCTGGGCGACGAGGTAGTCGCCCTTGGTGAGGAACAGCTGGGTGACCGAGCGCAGCGCGACGGCGAAACCGATGCCGATCAGGACGAAGCGGGTGGCGTGCAGGCCGCCGCGCCAGGCGAAGACGTAGCCGAGCGCTGCGGCGAGGACGCCGCCGGCGACCGACAGGTACGGCAGGACGGCGTACGAGGTCACGCCGTACGTCATCGCGCCCACCGTCAGCGCGCTCGCGCCCTGCGTGACGCCGATGACGTCCGGGCTGGCCAGCGGGTTGCGGGCGACGGTCTGGAGCAGGGCGCCCGCCACCCCGAAGGCGGCGCCGACCAGCAGCCCGACGGCCATCCGCGGCAGCCGCAGCGTCCCGACGACCAGCTCCGCCGAGGAGGGCTGCCCGATGACGGCCTTCAGTGCCTCGCCGGGCGCCACGAAGGACTCGCCGACGCACAGGTACGCCAGGCAGCCGGCGGCGAGCAGCGCGGCGAGTACGCCGGTGACGGCCACCGAGCGCCGGTGCACGAGGAAGGACACGCGCCCGGCGCGCACGAGGGCGTACCCCGTGGGCCGCGTACGCCCCCGCCGCACCGCGGCACCGCACCCGACCACCGGGGCCGTCACGCCGGCACTCCCCGCCGCCGCACCAGCACCACCAGGAACGGCACGCCGAGCAGCGCCGTCAGCACCCCCGCCGGCACCTCCGACGGCGGGAACAGCACCCGCCCGACGGTGTCCGAGACCAGCACGACGACCGGGCCGAGCAGCGCCGCCATCGGCAGCAGCCAGCGGTGGCCGCCGCCTACGGCGGCGCGGGCGAGGTGCGGTACGGCCAGGCCCACGAAGGCGATCGGGCCGGCCGCCGCGACGCCCGCGCCGGTCAGTACGGCCGCTCCGAGCCCGGCCACGGCGCGTACGGCGGCGACGTTCTGCCCGAGCCCCTTGGCCACGTCCTCGCCGAGCGCCAGCGCGTCCAGGCCCCGCGCGACGGACAGCACGAGCACCGCGCCGGCCGCCAGGAACGGCCAGAGCTGCGCGGCGACCGCGCTGTCCCGGCCGGTCAGCGAGCCGACCTGCCAGAACCGGAACTCGTCCAGTGCGGCGGCCTTCGTCGTCAGCACCGCCGTCGTCCCGGCGACCAGCAGCGCGTTGACGGCCGCGCCGGACAGCGCCAGCTTCACCGGCGTGGCGCCGCCGCGCCCGCCCGCGGCGATCGCGTACACGATCACCGCCGCGATCCCGGCGCCCGCGAAGGCGAACCACACGTAACCGCCGGGGGTGTGCACCCCCAGGAAGGACAGCGCGAGCACCACACCCACCGAGGCCCCCTGGCTGATTCCGAGGACACCCGGGTCGGCGATGGGGTTACGGGTGACGGCCTGCATCGCCGTGCCCGCGAGGGCGAGCGCGGCACCGACCAGCAGCCCGATCAGTGTGCGCGGCAGCCGGAGCAGCCGCACCACCTGCGCGGCGTCGCCGTCCCCGCCGTACAGCAGCGCGCCGAGCACCTCGGACGGCGCGAACGGGCGGCTGCCGACCGCGAGCGAGAGCAGCACCGCCGGCAGCAGGGCCAGCGCCGCCCCCGCCGTCCACCCGGCGCGGCGTCTCGTCAGGGAGGCTCTGGGGCTGCTGGACCGGACGGCAGGCATCGGCTCCCTTTCGCGACGGCGCCGCGGGGCGGGGTGCGGTCAGGCGGGGCGGAGAGCGCGGTCGGGCGGGGCCAGTGTAGGAGCCCGCCCCGCCGCCGTCATCGGCCACAATGGCCACCATGGCTTCGCACACCCCGGTACCCGGCCCCACGGCTGCCACGGCCGCGCAGACGCTCACCGTCGGCTTCGACCTGGACATGACGCTGATCGACTCGCGCCCCGGCATCAAGGCGGCCTACGAGGCGCTGTCCGCCGCGACGGGGACGTACGTGGACGCGGACGCGGCGATCACCCGGCTCGGGCCGCCGCTGGAGCAGGAGATCCGCCGGTGGTTCCCCGAGGAGCGGGTCGCGGAGGTCAGCGACCTGTACCGCGAGCTGTACCCGACGCACGCGATCACCGGGACGCTCGCGATGCCGGGCGCCCGCGAGGCGGTGGCCGCCGTCCAGCGGCACGGCGGCCGGGCGGTCGTGGTGACCGCAAAGTACGAGCCCAACGCCAAGCTGCACCTGGACCACCTGGACATCGGCGCGGACGCCGTCATCGGCTCGCTGTGGGCGGAGGCCAAGGCCGAGGCGCTGCGCGCGCACGGCGCGTCCGTCTACGTCGGTGACCACACCGGTGACGTACGCGGCGCGCGGACCGCCGACGCGGTGTCCGTCGCCGTGGCCACCGGCCCGTGCGACGCGGACGAGCTGCGCGCGGCCGGCGCGAACGTCCTCCTGGACGACCTGACCGGCTTCCCGGCCTGGCTGGAGGAGTACGTGGCGCAGCGGGCCCGGCGGAACGCGTGAGTCCGCCGGAACCCGTCAGTCCGGCGGAACGCGTGGGTCCGCCGGGCGCGCCCGCTCACACCGTGGAGGACCTCGCCTGCCGCCGCTGTGCCGCGACGGAACGCAGCACTCCGGCTCCGGCGACGACGAAGCCGACGCCCATCAGCATGCAGACCCAGTAGAAGACGGACGGCAGCGGATCGGCCCCGATGAACAACGGGGTGACGGTGGCGAGAGTGGCCACCGCGCCAATCAGGAAAACAATCGCGCCGATCCGCACCAGCAGATCCCCGGCCTGGGGAGTTTCGTCAGACACAGGACCAGGGTAAGTCCGGGCCAGAAGCGCGGGGGAACCACCCGGCGACGTCTTGTCACCGGGCACCGGACCATTAGCCTTGGGGGGTGGCGGGTCGGATGGCCCGCTGCACTGCTATCCAGAGCTGTTTTCCCGCAGAAGACGCAGGAAACACCGTAAACCGTAATCAGACCCCAGTGGTTTTCCGACGAGTACGAGGACGAGGACAGACGTGCCTACCGGCAAGGTCAAGTGGTTCAACAGCGAGAAGGGCTTCGGCTTTCTCTCCCGCGACGACGGCGGTGACGTCTTCGTGCACTCGTCGGTGCTGCCCGACGGCGTGGACGCACTCAAGCCGGGCCAGCGCGTCGAGTTCGGCGTGGTGGCCGGCCAGCGCGGTGACCAGGCGCTTTCGGTGACGATCCTCGACCCCGCGCCGTCGGTGGCGGCGGCCCAGCGCCGCAAGCCGGACGAGCTGGCGTCGATCGTGCAGGACCTCACCACGCTCCTGGAGAGCGTCACCCAGCAGCTGGAGCGCGGCCGCTACCCCGACAAGGCGCACGGCTCGAAGATCGCCGGCATGCTCCGGGCGGTCGCCGACCAGCTGGACGTCTGACGGCCGGCGACCGGAGAGGTCCTAGCCGAAGCTGAGCGCATCGCGGCCGAGGGGCGGTACGAGCCCCTCGGCCGCGGCACGCGTGAGCAGCCCGCGCACGGCCGCGTAACCGTCCTCGCCGAGGTCGGCGGTGAACTCGTTCACGTACAGGCCGATGTGCTGGTCGGCGACGGCCGGATCCATCTCCTGCGCGTGCTCCAGCACGTACGCGCGCGACGCCTCGGTGTCGTCCCAGGCCATCCGTACGGACTCGCGGGCCGCCGCGGCCAGCGCGCGCAGCCGCTCGGCGCCCAGCGAGCGCTTGGCGATGATCGCGCCCAGCGGGATCGGCAGGCCCGTCGTGCGCTCCCAGTGCTCGCCCATGTCGGCCAGGCAGTTCAGCCCGTAGTTCTGGTACGTGAAGCGGGCCTCGTGGATGACCAGCCCGGCGTCCACCCGGCCGTCCCGTACCGCCGGCATGATCTCGTCGAACGGCAGCACCTCGACCTCGCCGACGCCGCCGGGCACCTCCTCGGCCGCCCACAGCCGGAACAGCAGGTACGCGGTCGACCGCTCACTGGGCACCGCCACCTTCTTGCCCGCCAGGTCCTTGGCCTCGCCCGGCTCCTTGGTGAGCACCAGCGGGCCGCAGCCGCGCCCCAGCGCGCCGCCGCAGGGCAGCAGCGCGTACTCCTCCAGCACCCACGGCAGCACCGCGTACGACACCTTCAGGATGTCGCCCTCGCCGCGCTCGGCCATGCCGTTGGTGATGTCGATGTCGGCGAAGGTGACGTCCAGCTCGGGCGCGCCCGGGACCTTGCCGTGCGCCCACGCGTGGAAGACGAAGGTGTCGTTGGGGCACGGCGAATAGGCGATCGTGAGCGCGTCGCTCATGGCGTCCTCCAGGAGGTCGGGGCTCCGGCCGCCGTCAGGACGCGGGGGAGCGCGGCGCAGGCGGCGGAGAGCGCGCCGAGCGCGTCCCCGATGCGCCACGCGGCGCGGTCACGCGGGCCGACGGCGTTGGAGACCGTACGGATTTCGAGCACCGGCAGGCCCTGCGCGGCGGCGGCCTCGGCGACGCCGAAGCCCTCCATCGCCTCGACGAGGGCGCGCGGGTGGCGCGCGGCGAGGCGCGCGGCGTGCTCCGCGCTGCCGGTCACGGTCGAGGCGGTGAGCACCGTGCCGCACACGGCACCGGTGGCCGCGGCGAGGGCCCGCACGAGGTCCGGCGGCGGAGTGTGGACGACGGTCCCGAAGCCCAGCTCGGTCACCGGAACGAAGCCGTCCGGAGTCTCGGCGCCCAGGTCCGCGGCGACGATCCGGTCCGCGACGACCGTGGCACCGACCGCGGCACCGGGCCGGTCCGGGCCCGGACCGGGCCCGAAACCGCCGCCGATCCCGGCGGAGATGACAAGGTCGTACCCGGCTCCGCCACAGATCGCGACGGTCAGCGCGGTCGCCGTCCCGGCGGCAGCGGCGGCCGGGCCGACCCCGGCGGCGAGCACGTCGAGGACCACGCCGGCCCGCTCGTCCGCGGGCGGCGCGGCAGCCCGTACCCGGTGCAGCGCGTAGCCGCCGGGCAGCGTGACGGTCTCGGCGCCGCGGCCACCGGCCGCGCCCGCGGTCACCGCGTCGCGCTCGGCGGCGACGGCGGTGACGACCAGGACACGCGTCACGGTCACCTCACCACCACCAGCCTCACGCGCACGTCAGCGGAATCAGGATTCCGCGCGCTTGAGCTTGACGTTCCACACGCCCGTGTACTTGCCGCCCTTGGTGGCGACGACGGAGACCACGGTGGAGTCGGCCAGGCTGCGGGTCTGCTGGTTGACGAAGAGCTGGTCGGCGCTGTCGACGACCTGGTACGTCTGCTTGCTGACGTTGGTGATCGGGCTGTTGTTGGACAGCGCGATCCAGCCGTCCTCGGCCACGTCCGGCTCGACGCCGAGCCGCAGCTTCTCACCCGGGTGCACGGTGAGCGTCTTCTTGGGCTCGGTGGTCAGGCACTTGGTGAACTCGGCCTGCGCCTTCTTGTCGCTGGCGGCCAGATCGCCGATCACCTTGCCGTCTTCGTAACAGGCGGCCTCGGCGGTCACGGTGTCCTTGCCGGCGGTCACCGTGGCGAGCGGAGTCGGCTTCTCACAGGCGGAGAGGGTGACGAGCCCCAGGGACACGGCACCGAGGGCGGCAGCGGCGCGGCGGCCTGTGCCCCAAGAAGAGAACGCGGTCATGCGGGCAGGCTATCGGTCGGTTCCTCTCACGCCACACGAGGGTGGGGCGCGCCGTGCCGCGCCGCGCCCAGCAGACCCCGTACGGCCAGCAGCGCGCCGGCCGCCACCAGTGCCGCGGCCACCGCCAGGCCCACCGTCCCGATCAGCGGCAGCGCGATCCCGACGGCGCCGCCGAGCACCGACGAAAGCTGCAACACGGTCTCGGAACGGGCGAACGCCGACGTACGGACCACCTCCGGCACGTCCCGCTGGATCAGCGCGTCCAGCGACAGCTTCCCCAGGGCCTGGCAGAGCCCCGCCGTCGCCGCCGCGGCCGTCACCACCACGATCGCCAGCACCGCGTAGAAGACCGCCGCCGTGACCGCGACGGCCAGCGACAGGCCCAGCACCGCCGCGATGATCAGCTCCGGGGCTCTGGACCGCAGCCACGCGCCGACCGCCGTCCCCAGCGCGTTGCCCGCGCCCGCCGCCACCGCCACCAGTCCCAGCGACACCTCCGGCCCCAGCCCGCCCAGCGGGTGCTCGCGCAACAGGAACGCCAGGAAGAACGTCAGCAGGCCCGACAGCGACCGCAGCGCGCAGTTCGCCTGAAGACCGTGCAGCACCGAAGGCCCCACCGTCCGCAGCCCCGGCCGGCGCCCGCCCGCCGGCGCCCGCCCCGGCCGCTCGGCCGCCGCCTTCCCGGGCCCCTCGGCGTCCTCCACCGACGTCAGCCGGGCCCGCCCCTCACCCTTCGCCGAGTCCACCTTGTGCGGCAGCGAGAACGACAGGAACGTGCCCGCCACGAACACCGCGAAAGCCCCGTACAGCGGCCAGCCCGGCCCGATCAGATGCAGCCCGGCGCCCAGCGGCGCCGCCGCTCCCGTCGCCAGCAGCCCGGCCAGCGTCACCCGGGAATTGGCCTTCACCAACGAGATACGGGGCGGCAGCAGGCGCGGCACGACGGCGCTCCGCACCACTCCGTACGCCTTCGAAGACACCAATACGCCCAGTGCCGCCGGATACAGCTCCAGCCCGCCGCCCGCCACCGCCCCCGACATGGTCAGCGCGAGCAGCGCGCGGGCCAGCATCGCCCCTGCCATCGCCGCCCGGCGGCCGTGCGGCAACCGGTCCAGCAGCGGCCCGATCACCGGCGCCAGCAGCGCGAAGGGGGCCATCGTGATCGCCAGGTAGAGCGCCACCCGGCCGCGCGCCTGGTCCGTCGGCACCGAGAAGAAGACCGTCGAAGCCAGCGCCACTGTGATCAACATGTCACCGGCCGAGTTCACCGCGTGCAGCTCGATCAGTTTGCCCAGCCCCGACTCGCCCGCGCCGTGCGCGTGCGTGGCACGCCGTACGCCCCGTCCGGCCGCTGTGAACGGACGGCGCAGCGCCCGGCCCGCGGCCCGGGCCGCTCTCCCGGTTGTCCCCGACCCGGGGATCCGCGACGCCCGCGACATCCTCGGCCTTCTCGACGCCCGTCCGGCAGCCACCCAGCCATACTGCCCCAACTCGCCCGGGACATGGCTCTTTCCGGGCCCTGTCGCGCCGCGCCGCACGGCCGCCGGACGCTGCCGGTGACATTTGCCGCTCCCGGCGAGGGGTCGTACACCGTTGAAGGGGTAGCGTGTGTAGCGCGCCACCGGCGGTCGTTCTTGGCCGCGCGCCTTGCCGCGATCCCGCAGAATGGTTCGTAAGAGGTGCGCTCGACCGAGATGACCGGGCGCGGACGTCGACGCGGTCCCCAGGTCCGCTCCGCCCGCCCCGGCACGCCGGTCGTCCGGACAAGGACAGGACAGCTCCGGCTGGCGCACTCGTGAGACGGCGTGGAAGAGAGAATCGATTCTTGTGAGTGCTGCGATGCGAAGCCGTACCCCTGACCGCCTGTGCGCCGAGGCGGTCGACCTTGCCCGCACCGCGGCCGAGGAGGCCGCCGCGCCGGGCACGGTCGGCGAGCACGTCGACGCCGTCGCCGACGGGGACCGTGTCGTCACCCACCTGTTCGAATGCAAGGAGCCCGGCTACCGGGGCTGGCGCTGGGCCGTCACCGTCGCCCGCGCCTCCCGCGCCAAGCACGTCACCCTCGACGAGTCCGTCCTGCTGCCCGGCCCCGACGCGCTGCTGGCCCCCGAATGGGTGCCCTGGAGCGAGCGGCTGCGGCCGGGGGACATGGGCCCCGGAGACCTCCTCCCCACGGAGGCCGAGGATCTCCGCCTTGAGCAGGGCGCCGGGGGCGCCGGGAGCGCCGGCACCGGGGTACTGCCGGGCGTCACCGAGGTCGCGGACGCCGAGGACGCCGAGGTCGAGGCCGGCTCGCCCGCGGCCCAGCCCGAGACGACCGCGCGCGGGAGCATCGCCGCGGTCGCCGAGGAGCTGGGCATGGGGCGGCCCCGCGTCCTCTCCCGCTACGGCCTGCACGCTGCGGCCGACCGCTGGGAGGAGGAGTACGGCCCCAAGACCGCCATGGCCCAGGCAGCCCCCGCCAACTGCGTCTCCTGCGGCTTCCTGGTGCCCCTGGCCGGCTCCCTCCGCCAGGCCTTCGGCATCTGCGCCAACGAGTTCGGACCCGCGGACGGGCACGTGGTGTCCCTGGGCTACGGCTGCGGGGGGCACTCCGAGGCAGCCGTCATGCCGAGGCCTCCGCGGCCGGCGCCGCCTGTCATCGACGAGACCGTCGTCGATGCGTTTGCCTTGCGGCCGGATCGGTCGGGGGGGTCCGTGGAGGAGTCCGGGCCGGCGGAGGAATTCGGCCATAGCTGAGTGCCGCTACGCGGCGGGTGGCCGTGGACCTGGTCTCGCGCTTCGCGCGAGGTTTGCGCTGTCGCGCGGCTCGCATGGGTTTCGTTTGGGGGCGGGGGCGCGCAGGGGGCCAACTCCTCGGCACCGTGTACGTCGCCCGGGGCGTGAAGTGAACCCGGGCTCCCGGCTGACCTGCGGGGATGGCCCCCTACGCACCCCCTCAGGCCGGTTTGGCGAGGCCGGGACAGCTGGGGGGAGGATGTCGATGACCCTGGTGTGCCCCCACCACATGGTGAGGCTCACGTGGCGGTAGGGGCGTGGCCCACTGCACGCGCCCTGAATCGCGGCCCGGATGCCGGCCTGCCTCCTCGCGCTTCGCGCGAGGGTTTGCGCTGTCGCGCGGCTCGCAGAGGTTGGTGCCGGGGCGGGGGCGCGCAGGGGGCCAACTCCTCGGCACCGTGTACGTCACCCGGGGCGTGAAGTGAACCCGGGCTCCCGGCTGACCTGCGGGGATGGCCCCCTACACGCCCCCTCGGGCCGGTTCGGCGAGGCCGGGACAGCTGGGGGGAGGGGGCGATCACCCTGGTGTGCCCTGACCACATGGTGAGGCTCACGCCGGGGCCGGGACGTCATTCCGCGTCACGCGAGCCTCGTAAGGCGGCCCGGGTGCGTGCCCGCCTCCCTCGCGCTTCGCGCGAGCAAGGTCCCCCCGTGCCGCGCGCGAGGAAGGTCCCCCCGCTGCGCGCGAAGAAGGTTCCTCTCGCGCTGCGCGCGAGTGAGCTTGTGGAATTTTCGCCACGATGGCGGGATACCCGCAAACGGCGCGGGCTCGGGGACATACAGGGGTCTCCCCGCAGGTCAGCCGGGAGCCCGGGTTCACTTCACGCCCCGGGCGACGTACACGGTGCCGAGGAGTGACCCCTGTGTGGCCCCGAGCCCCCACCCACCGGACCCATCGCGCACACGGCGCACCCCCACAAGGCCCCCACAACAGCCCGGCGCAGCACCCACAAGCCCGTCCGGCGATTGAGGACAACAGGAACCCCAGCCACAACCAACGCAGCACCCCACCACCCCCACCCCCCACCCCCACCCGGTAGAAAGTAAAGCTCGGCATCGGAGAACGGGAGAGAACGTGAGCGAAGCGGCAGAGGCAGATCCGTTCGGGACGGCTCGGCTGCGGCGGGGGGTGCTCGATGCCTGGGCGGCCTCGCCGGCCCGGTTCCGGGAGGACGCGAACGCCGAGGAGGATCTCGCGCTCGGCGGGTACCGCGACCGGCTCGCCGTGGAGCTGGCGCAGAACGCCTCGGACGCCGCGGCCCGCGCCGGCGTCCCCGGACGGCTGCGCCTGACCCTGCACCCGGCCGAAGGCCCCGGTACCGGCCCCGGCGTGCTGGTCGCCTCCAACACCGGCGCCCCCATCGACGCCACCGGCGTCGAATCGCTGGCCACGCTGCGCGCCTCCGCCAAGCGCGAGACCGAGGCCGCGGTCTCCGTCGGCCGCTTCGGCGTCGGCTTCTCGGCGGTGCTCGCGGTCAGCGACGAGCCCGCGCTGATCGGCCGGACCGGCGGCGTCCGCTGGTCCCTGGCCGAGGCCCGGGAGCTGGCCGGGAAGTTCGCCGCGCACAGCCCCGGCCTCGGGGGCGAGCTGCGCCGCCGTGACGGCCACGTACCGGTGCTGCGCCTGCCCTTCCCCGCCGAGGGCAGCGCTCCCCAGGGCTATGACACCTCCGTCGTGCTGCCGCTGCGCGACGGCGCCGCGCACGAGCTGACGGTGCGCCTGCTGGCCGGTATCGACGCCGCGTTGCTGCTGACGTTGCCGGGTCTGGCCGAGGTCGTGGTGGAGACGCCGGACGGCGTGCGGGAGATGCGGCGGCGCCAGGAGGGCGCGTACGTCGTCATCGAGGACAGCGAGCGCGGCACCTCACGCTGGCGTGTGGTGAGCGAGAGCGGCGGGCTGGACGCGGCGCTGCTGGCCGACCGCCCGGTGGAGGAGCGGCTGCGGCCGCACTGGGCGGTGACGTGGGCGGTCCCGGTGGACGAGGAGGGCGCGCCGGCGCGCCCGGCGACCACGCCGGTGGTGCACGCGCCGACCCCGACCGACGAGCCGCAGGGCCTGCCGGGCCTGCTGATCGCGTCGTTCCCGCTGGAGCCGACGCGGCGGCGCGTCGCGCCCGGTGCGCTGACGGATCATCTCGTGCGGCGCGCCGCCGAGGCGTACGCGTCGCTGCTGGCGGGCTGGCAGCCGGTGTCGGCGGGGGTCATCGACCTCGTACCGGGCCCGCTGGGCAAGGGGGAGCTGGACAACGAGCTGCGGCGGCAGGTGCTGGAGCTGCTGCCGCGCGTACGGTTCCTGCCGAGCGCGGCGGCGCCCGCCACGGACGCGGAGCTGCCCCTTGAGGCGGCGCCGGAGCCGGCCGGTCCCGACGAGCTGACGCCCGGGGAGGGCGGCGGCTGGGGCGGTGCGCGGGGCGAGGCGGACGCGTACGTGCTGCGGCCGGTGGACGCCGAGCTGGTCGAGGGGGCCGGGGCGGACACGGTCCGGGTGCTGGCGGAGCTGTTCCCGAGCCTGCTGCCCGCCGGGCTGGAGCGCCGGCCGGAGCTGCGGGCGCTGGGCGTGGCGCGGGTGCCGCTGGGCGAGGTCGTCGACCGGCTGGCGGGCGTGGAGCGGTCGCCGGCGTGGTGGTGGCGGCTGTACGACTCGCTGGCCGGTACGGATCCGGAGCGGCTGAGCGGGCTGCCGGTGCCGCTGGCGGGCCCCGCGGGCGAGGAGGGCCGGGTGGCGCGGACCACGATCGGTCCGCGCCAGGTGCTGCTGCCGCTTCCCGACGGGGACGGCGACGCGGCGGAGCGGCACGCCGTCCTGGCCCGCCTGGGCCTGAAGGTCGCGCATCCGGACGCCGTGCACCCGCTGCTGGAGAAGCTGGGTGCCACCCCGGCCGCCCCGCGCGCCGTGCTGACGACTCCGCAGGTGCGGGCGGCCGTCGCGGGCTCGCTGGACGCGGCGGAGGACGATTACGCCTTCGGTTTCGACGGTGAGCCGGCCGGACTCGGCGGCGAGGAGCTGGCGGAGGCCGTGCTGGGTCTCGTACGGGACGCGCATCTGGCGCCCGGTGACGAGCCGTGGCTGGCCGCGCTCGCGCTGCCGGACGAGGACGGCGAGCCGGCCCCGGCGGGTGAACTGGTGCTGCCGGGGAGTGACTTCGAACGGGTGATCCGGGAGGGGGAGCTGGCCACCGTCGACGCCGCCTTCGCGGAGCGCTGGGGGGAGCAGCCGCTGACCGCCGTCGGCGTGCTGGCGGGCTTCGCCCTCGTACGCGCCCCTGACGTGGTGCTGGACCCGGACGAGCTGGAGCCGCGCGACGGTGACTTCACCGAGCCGGACGACGTCGGTGTGCTGGACGCCGTGGACGTGTGGTGCGAGGACGTCCTGGACGGGTTGCCGGAGACGCCGGTGCCGCCGGTCGCGACGGAGATCGTGGCCGTACGGGACCTGGACCTGGTGGACGACGACGCGTGGCCGCAGGCGCTGGCGATGCTGTCGCGGCCGCCGCTGCGGGACGCGCTGACCGCGCCCGTACGGGTGCTGCTGCCGGACGGTACGACCGAGTCGGTCCGCCCGTACGCGGCGTGGTGGCTGCGGGGGCACCCGGTGCTGGACGGCCGCCGGCCGGCCGGTCTGCGGGCGGCGGGCGGCGATCCGCTGCTGGCGGGGCTGTACGAGTCGGCGGACGCGGGTGAGGTGGACGCGCAGGTGCTGCGCGCCCTGGGCGTACGGACTTCTGTCGCGGCGCTCCTGGAGGAGCCGGGCGGCGCCGCCGAGCTGCTGGCCCGCCTCGCGGACCCGGAGCGCACGGTGGGCTCCGCGCAGTTGCACGCGCTGTACGGGGTGCTGGCGGACCTGGACCCCGAGCAGGTGACGCTCCCGGACGAGCTGCGGGCCGTCGTCGACGGCGAGGTGCGGGTCGTGGACGCGGCGGAGGCCGTGGTCGCGGACGCGCCGGACCTGATGCCGCTGGCCACCGGCCTGCCGCTGCTGCCGGTACGTCCGGCGCGCGCGGCGGACCTGGCGGAGCTGTTCCAGGTACGGCGGCTGAGCGAGGTCTTCGCGGCGCCGGTGGCCTCCGAGGGCAGCCGGCACGAGGTCCCGGAGCCCGTACGTACCCTGCTGGGCCCGGACACCCCGCAGTCGTACGTCGAGCACGAGGAACTGACCGTCGAGGACGGCACCGAACTCGACTGGCGCTGGACCCCGGACGGCACCCTCCACGCGGCCACCCTGGAAGGCGTCGCCGCCGGTCTCGCCTGGGCCGCCGGCCAGTGGCCCCGCCGCTTCGAGACGGCGGCGCTCCTGGAGGACCTGGACCGCGCCGAGGAACTGGCCGAGGCGCGCTGGTTCGACTAGAGGGCGGGACGGCGCGGGCCCCGGCGCAGTCGCCGGGCCCGCGCCGTGGCCGGTCTTCCGGCGGCGCAGGGCTTCACGCGCGGGCGGCTACGCCGGGAAGCGCCGCCCGATCACCCGCCAGGCGATCTCCAGCAGCACGGCCGCCGCCACGGCGATGCCGACCGCGGCCCACGGCATGGTCGTACCCACCAGTTTCAGGTCGAAGAAGTCCTGGAGCCAGGGGACGACGAGCACGATCAGGAAGCCCAGGCCCATGGCCAGGACCAGTCCGACACGCCACCACGTGTACGGGCGGGCGATGATCGCCAGGACCCACATGGCGCTGAGGAAGAGGGTCAGGGTGGCGGCGCTGGTCTCGGCGGGGAGGGCGTCGGGGCCGGTGTAGTGGCTGCGGGCCAGGAGGTACGTGGCGAAGGCGGCGAGGCCGATGATCAGGCCGGAGGGCACGGCGTACCGCATCACCCGCCGGACGAAGTGCGGTTTCGCGCGCTCCTTGTTGGGGGCGAGGGCGAGGAAGAAGGCGGGGACGCCGATGGTGAGGGTGGACAGCAGGGTGAGGTGGCGCGGCAGGTAGGGGTACGGGATCTGGCAGCAGGCGACGAGGATCGCGAGCAGCACCGAGTAGACGGTCTTGGTCAGGAAGAGGGTGGCGACGCGGGTGATGTTGCCGATCACCCGGCGGCCCTCGGCGACGACGGACGGCAGCGTCGCGAAACTGTTGTTCAGCAGCACGATCTGCGCGACGGCCTTGGTGGCCTCGCTGCCCGCGCCCATGGAGACGCCGATGTCCGCGTCCTTGAGGGCGAGGACGTCGTTGACGCCGTCACCGGTCATGGCGACGATGCGGCCGCGCTTCTGGAGCGCGCCGACCATGTCCCGCTTCTGCTGGGGTGTGACGCGGCCGAAGACCGCGCCGTCCTCCAGGACCTTGCCCATGTCGTCCGGGTCGCTGGGGAGTTTGCGGGCGTCGACGGGTGAGTCGGCGCCCGGCATGCCCAGTTTTCCGGCCACCGCGCCGACCGACACCGCGTTGTCGCCGGAGATGACCTTCGCCTGGACGCCCTGTTCCTCGAAGTAGCGCAGGGTGTCCATCGCGTCGGGGCGCAGCCGCTGTTCGAGGACGACGAGGGCGGTGGGGCGTACGTGGTCGGTGAGGGAGGAGTCGTGCAGGCCGCGGTCGGCGCGGGCCAGCAGGAGGACGCGCAGGCCCTGGGCGTTCAGGTCGTCGACCTGGGAGAGCGCGGCGTCGCCGGAGGGCAGGAGGACGTCGGGGGCGCCGAGCAGCCAGGTGGTGTGCTCGCCGTCGGGGCTTTCGAGGGCCGCGCCGCTGTACTTGCGCGCGGAGGAGAAGGGCAGCGCGTCGGTGGACCGCCAGCCGTCGCCGGCCGGGTAGGCGTCGATGATCGCCTGGAGGGAGGCGTTGGGGCGCGGGTCGGAGGCGCCGAGGGCGCCGAGGACCTGCTGGAGGTGGTGCTCGTCGGTGTCGCCGAGCGACCGCAGGTCGCTGACGTCCATGCCGCCTTCGGTCAGCGTGCCGGTCTTGTCCAGGCAGACCACGTCGACGCGGGCCAGCCCCTCGATCGCGGGCAGCTCCTGGACCAGGCACTGCTTGCGGCCGAGCCGGATGACGCCGATGGCGAAGGCGACGGAGGTGAGCAGGACCAGGCCCTCGGGGATCATCGGGACGATGCCGGCGACCATCCGGCGCACCGCCTCGTCGCCCGCCATGTTCAGCGTGAACAGGTGGCTGAGGATGAGGCCGACGGCGGTGGGGACCATCATCCACGTCACGTACTTCAGGATCCGGCTGATGCCGCTGCGCAGCTCGGAGTGGACGAGGGTGAAGCGGGACGCCTCCTCGGCGAGCTGGGCGGCGTACGCCTCGCGCCCGACCTTCGTGGCGGTGAACGCGCCACCGCCGGCGACCACGAAGCTGCCGGACATCATCTTCTCGCCGGGCTTCTTGACGACGGGGTCGGCCTCGCCGGTGAGCAGCGACTCGTCGATCTCCAGGCCGTCGCTCTCCAGGACCTCGCCGTCGACGATGACCTTGTCGCCGGGGCCCAGTTCGATGACGTCACCGAGGACCACCTCGGAGGTGGGGATCTCGGCGGCTTCGCCGTCGCGCCGTACGGTCGGCCGGGACTCGCCGATGACGGCGAGGCTGTCCAGGGTCTTCTTGGCGCGCAGCTCCTGAATGATCCCGATGCCGGTGTTGGCGACGATGACGAAGCCGAACAGGCCGTCCTGGATCGGGCCGACGATCAGGATGATCACGAACAGCACGCCGATGATGGCGTTGAAGCGGGTGAAGACGTTCGAGCGGACGATGTCGGCGGTGGAGCGCGAGGACCGTACGGGGACGTCGTTGACCTCGCCTCTGGCCACCCGCTCGGCGACCTCGGCGGCGCTCAGGCCGCGGTGGGCCGGCGCGGTGGCGGTCCCGTTCGCGGTTCCGGCGTCCGGCTCGGGTTCCTCGACTTCGGTCCTGGCCCGCTCAGTCATGCCTTCGACGTTACGGGCGCAGGGGGCGATGCACCCGCTGGATGCGGACAGGAAGGTGGCGGGAGTTGTTGGAGGGGCCGGTGTCAACCGGGGAGGCGCGGAGTGCGTCCCCATTGGGGTGGGTTTGCCGGTGAGGGCGTCAGGACGCGTCCGCCGGGGCCCGGCCCGTGTCCGGCGCGGCCGCGGCGGCCGCCGCGCGCTTGATGGCGGCGTCGCGCTTGCGGACGTACCAGATGCCGAGGAGGCCGAGGCCGCCGCCGGCCAGGCAGGTCCACACCCACCAGGTGCGGTCGTGGTCGGCGAACCAGCCGTAGAAGGGGAGCTGGGCCAGGAAGAGCACGAACCAGATGATGGTGCCGCCGGTGATCGTGCCGACGACGGGGCCCTCAAGAGGCTCCGGGGCCTCGCGCAGTTCGGACTTCTTCCACATGGGGTCAGCTTACGGGCAGCCACCGACACGGCCGGTACGAGGCTGGTCCCGTACGGACGGTGGGCGTACGGTGCGCCCGGCCGGGCCGGGGCCGGGGTCCGGCCCTTTCCGCGCAAGGGTCTACGCGCGGAGATAGCGATCACCGGCTTGTTTATTCATACTGAACCTATCCGGATCTGACTGGTTTGATTCGTGGAATCCTCCAATCCGACCCGGTTTGTTTGTGTTCTGGGCCCGATCCGGGGCCCCCACGCCCCCCCAGGCCCGTACGACTGAGGTCCGCGCATGTCCCCCTCGGCCACCACGCCGGTCGACGCCGTCCAGAGCCCAGGCCCGCAGCAGCCCAAGAACGGTCTCGACCGGTTCTTCAAGATCTCCCAGCGGGGGTCCACGGTCTCCCGTGAGCTGCGCGGCGGTCTCGCCACCTTCTTCGCCATGGCGTACATCGTCGTGCTGAACCCGATCATCCTCGGCGCAGGCCAGGACAAGTTCGGGCACCAGCTGGACAACGGCCAGCTCGTCACCGCCACCGCGCTGATGGCCGGCCTGTCCACGCTCCTGATGGGCGTCATCGGCAACGTGCCCATCGCCATCGCCGCCGGCCTCGGCATCAACGCCGTCGTCTCCCTCCAGCTCGCCCCCAAGATGAGCTGGCCGGACGCGATGGGCATGGTCGTGCTCGCCGGTCTGGTGCTGATGATCCTGGTCGCCTCCGGCCTGCGGCAACGCGTCATGGACGCGATCCCGAACGGGCTGCGGCGCGCCATCGCCATCGGCATCGGTCTGTTCATCTCGCTGGTCGGCCTGGTCGACGCGGGCTTCGTCACCCGTAACCCGGACGCCGCGCACACCACCGTGCCGCTCGCGCTGGGCCAGGGCGGCCAGCTCCAGGGCTGGCCGGTGCTGGTCTTCGTGGTCGGCCTGGCGCTGATGTTCCTGCTGACCGTACGGAAGACCAAGGGCGCCATCCTGATCGGCATGGTCGTGATGGCGGTCGTCGCGATCGTCGTGAATGCGGTCGCGGACATCCCCGACGCGAGCTGGGGCCTGGCGGTCCCGAACGTGCCGGACAGCATCGTCGGCGCGCCGGACTTCGGCCTGGTCGGCCAGATCAGCCTGTTCGGCGGCTTCAAGGAGGTCGGCCTGCTGACCGGCTGCCTCTTCGTCTTCACCGTGCTGCTGTCCGGCTTCTTCGACGCGATGGGCACGATCATCGGCGTCGGCGAGGAGGCCGGGCTGACCGACAAGGACGGCAACCTGCCCGGCATGGGCCGCATCCTGATGGTGGACGGCATCGCGGTCGCGGCCGGCGGGGTCGGCTCGGCCTCCGCCAACACCTGCTTCGTGGAGTCCACGGCGGGCGTCGGCGAGGGCGCCCGTACAGGGCTGGCGAACGTCGTGACCGGCGGGCTCTTCCTGCTGGCGCTGATCTTCACACCGCTGGCGACGGTCGTCCCGTCGCAGGCCGCGACGCCCGCGCTGCTGGTCGTCGGCTTCCTGATCATGTCGGCCAACGTCCGGGAGATCGACTGGAGCGACTTCACGGTCGCCGTACCGGCGTTCCTGACGATCATCTCGATGCCGTTCACCTACAGCATCACCAACGGCATCGGCATGGGCGTACTGGCCTTCATCCTGCTGCGCACGGCGACCGGCCGCTTCAAGGAGATCCCGTGGCTGCTGAACGCCGTGGGCGTGGCCTTCCTCGTCTACTTCCTGCTCAACCCGATCGAGCAGGCGCTGGGCGTGCACTAGGCGCCCCCGTGGGCGGCACGGTTCAGAGCGGCGGGGCCGCGTAGAACCGCTCCGTCCGGTCCACCGACATCTTGAAACGTTCGTCGAAGTCTTCACGGATGAGCGTCCGGGTCACATAGTCCTGGACGCTCATTCCGCGTTTCGCGGCGTGCTGCCGAAGGCGCTCCAGCAGCTCCCCGTCCATCCGCAGGCTGAGCACTCCCGATCCCATACCGCCACGGTCCTCTCACGCCCTGGTCAGGCGGGTCACTTTCCGCTGCGTCCTCACTCGGAAGGGTGATGCGGGTGGGCGCAGGTGTACGGGCTTTCATTAGAGAGGGTAATGAGTTATGCTAACGAACATGCCGGAACTGTCCCTTGGCGACGCCGCTGCCGCCGACGCCGACGCCGTGAATGCGCTGCGGTCCGCCGTGATGCGGCTGTCCCGCCGACTCAAGCACCAGCGAGTCGACGAGTCGCTCAGCCCCACCGAGATGTCGGTGCTCGGCACCCTGGCCCGGTGCGGTCACGCCACCCCCGGCGAGCTGGCCCGCAAGGAGCACGTCCAGCCGCCGTCGATGACCCGCATCGTCGCGATGCTGGAGGCCAAGGGCCTGGTCCGGCTCGAACCGCACCCCGACGACCGCCGCCAGAAGGTCGTCACCCAGACCGAACAGGCCGAGGCGATGCTCGAAGAGAGCCGCCGCAAACGCAACGCGTGGCTGGCCGAGCTGGCCTCCGGGCTGGATGAGGACGAGTGGGCCGCACTGCGGACCGCCGCACCCGTGCTGGAGAAGCTCGCCCAGCTGTAGACACCGAGCGCCGAGGAGGCGAACCCACTTTGAGTACGGGATCCGGAGCAGACTCCGCCCCCGCACCTAACTCCCACGACACCGCCGTCACCGACGCCGCGACCGCGCCCCCGACAGGCACCAAGGGCACCGCCGCCGAACCGCGCGGGGGCATGTTCCGGTCGCTGAGAGTCCGTAACTACCGTCTTTTCGCCACCGGCCAGGTCGTCTCCAACACCGGCACCTGGATGCAGCGCATCGCCCAGGACTGGCTGGTGGTCAGCATCACCGGCTCGTCCGCCGCCGTGGGCATCACCACCGCCCTCCAGTTCCTGCCCATGCTGCTCTTCGGGCTGTACGGGGGCGTGATCGCCGACCGTGTCTCCAAGCGCAGGCTGCTGCTGGTCACCCAGGCGTCCATGGGCCTGACCGGCCTGGTGCTGGCCGTACTCACCCTCAGCGGCAACGTCGCGGTCTGGCACGTCTACCTGATGGCCTTCGTGCTCGGCCTGATCACCGTCGTCGACAACCCGGCGCGCCAGGCGTTCGTCGTCGAGATGGTCGGCCCCGACGACCTGCGCAACGCCGTCAGCCTGAACTCGGCCAACTTCCAGTCCGCCCGGCTCATCGGCCCCGCCGTGGCCGGTGCGCTGATCACCTCCCTCGGCAGCGGCTGGGCCTTCCTCCTGAACGGCCTGTCCTTCCTCGCGCCGCTCGCCGGACTGCTGCTGATGCGCACCGGTGAGCTGCACAAGGTCGACCGCGCCCCACGCGGCAAGGGCCAGCTGCGGGAAGGTGTGCGCTATGTCGCGGGCCGCCCCGAGCTGATCTGGCCGATCGTCCTGATCGGCTTCATCGGCACCTTCGGCTTCAACTTCCCGATCTGGCTGACCGCCTTCGCCGACAAGGTCTTCCAGGGCGGCGCCGGACTGTACGCCTGGTTCAACGGCCTGATGGCGGCCGGTTCGCTGGCGGGCGCGCTGCTCGCGGCCCGGCGCGCCACCTCGCGGCTGCGGCTGCTGGTGGGCGCGGCACTGCTGTTCGGCGTCCTGGAGATGGCCGCGGCCCTCTCCCCGGCCGTCTGGGTCTTCGGGGCGCTGCTGGTCGTCATCGGCGTCGTCGGCCTGACGATCAACGTCACGGCCAACTCCAGCGTGCAGCTGGCGACCGACCCGCTGATGCGCGGGCGGGTGATGAGCCTGTTCATGATGGTCTTCATGGGCGGTACGCCGCTGGGCGCGCCGCTGGTCGGCTGGGTCACCGACGCGTACGGCGCCCGGCTCGGCTTCCTGGCGGGCGGCGTGGTCTCCGCGCTGGCGGCGGCCGGCGTGGGCCTGATGCTGACCCGCGCGGGCGGCCTGCGGGTACGGATAGACCTGCGGCGCGGCCACCAGCACGTACGGTTCGTACCGCGCGAGCACGACCGCGAACCGGAGCGGCTGGCAGCGGCGGTCTGACGGTCCCCGGAGCCCCGGCCGCGAGCGGACGGCCGGGGCACCCCGCCCCGCCCGAAGGGCGGGCCGCCGCCGCCCGTCCGGTGGGCGACACTGACCGCATGAGACTCTTCGCCGCCGTACTGCCGCCCGAGGCCGCCGTCGACGAACTCGACGCCCGGGTACGCCGGTTGCGGGCCCTGCCCGGCGCGGACCGGCTGCGCTGGACCGGGCGGGCCGGCTGGCACTTCACCCTCGCCTTCTACGGCGAGGTGCCCGACACCGCCCTGCCCGACCTGAGCGGACGCCTGGCGCGGGCCGCACGGCGGCACGGACCGGTCCCGCTGCGCCTCAAGGGCGGCGGGCGCTTCGCCGACCGGGTGGTGTGGGCCGGGGCCGAGGGCGGCCTGCCGGCGCTGCGCAAGCTGGCGGACTCGGCGAGCGCGGCGGCCCGCCGCGCCGGGGTGCAGCTGTCCGGCCACCGCCCGTACACCCCGCACCTGACCGTCGCCCGCAACCGCGCGGAAGGCCTCGACCTCGCCCCGTTCGTCGACGGTTTGGCGGACTTCGAGGGCAGCGCGTGGACGGTACGGGAGCTGGCTCTCGTCCGCAGCCACCTGCCGGCCTCCGGGGTGGCGGGGGAGCAGCCCCGCTACGAGACGGTGGCGGCCTGGCCGCTGGGTACGTGAGCGGTCCGGTTACGCTCGAAGGGTGGATCCCAAAACCCGTAACCGGATCATGTCCGGCCTGTTCGCCGTGCTCCTCATCGTCGTGATCGTGGCGGCCGCCCTGCGCTGAGAGCCGGTGCCCGCACCCCGTACGGGGCCCGGACACCGGCTCCCGGCCGCCGGACGGCCCCGCGCCAGGCTCACCTCACCAGGCGAATGCCTCCGGCGTCGGCCCGGTGCCGGGGAAGATCTCGTCCAGCGACTCCAGCAGCTCGGCCGACAGCTCCAGCTCCACGGCGCGCAGCGCCGATTCCAGCTGCCCGACGGTCCGCGGGCCGACGATCGGTCCCGTCACGCCGGGCCGGGTGAGGAGCCAGGCCAGTGCGACCTCGCCGGGCTGCAAGCCGTGCTTGTCGAGCAGGTCCTCGTAGGACTCGATCTGGGCGCGGATCGCGGAGTTCGCCAGCGCGCCGGCCGAGCGGCCGCCGTTCGTACGCGCTCCGCCGCCGCCTTCGCGCTCCTTGCGCACGGCGCCGCCGAGCAGGCCGCCGTGCAGCGGCGACCACGGGATGACGCCGAGCCCGTAGGACTGCGCGGCCGGGATCACCTCCATCTCGGCGCGCCGCTCCGCGAGGTTGTACAGGCACTGCTCGCTGACCAGGCCGAGCGAGCCGCGGCGCGCGGCGGCCTCGTTGGCCTGCGCGATGTGCCAGCCGGCGTGGTTGGAGGACCCGGCGTACAGGATCTTGCCCTGCTGCACCAGGACGTCGACGGCCTGCCATATCTCGTCCCACGGCGTGTGCCGGTCCACGTGGTGGAACTGGTACAGGTCGATGTAATCGGTGTTCAGCCGCTTGAGGCTGGCGTCCACCGCCCGTCGGAGGTTGAGCGCGGAGAGGCGGTCGTGGTTGGGCCAGACCTGGCCGCCGTCGCCGCCCATGTTGCCGTAGACCTTGGTGGCCAGCACGGTCTTGTCGCGGCGGCCGCCGCCCTGGGCGAACCAGGAGCCGACGATCTCCTCGGTGCGGCCCTTGTTGTCGCCCCATCCGTAGACGTTGGCGGTGTCGAAGAAGTTGACGCCCGCTGCGAGCGCGGCGTCCATGATGGCGTGGCTGTCGGCTTCGTCCGTCTGGGGGCCGAAGTTCATGGTGCCGAGGACGAGTCGGCTGACCTTGAGTCCGGTGCGTCCGAGCTGCGTGTACTCCATGGGGCCTTAGCCAACGCCTTGGAGTGCGCTCGAATCAAGAAGCGTGCCCTCAGGCGTCCACGGGGGCGTACGGGGCGCCCACGTCCCACGCCTGGTACAGGGCGTCGGCGAAGGCTGCCGCGAGCAGGTGCTCGCCCGACGCGGAGGGGTGCGTCCCGTCGTAGGTGTCCCGGTCCAGGTCGTAGCCCTCCGGGTGGGAGGCCAGCAGCAGCGGCGAGGCGGGGGTCGACAGGTCCGCGACGGCCTTTGCCAGCAGCTCGTTGAAGCGCTCGCACTCGGCGGCGAAGGGCGCGTCGGACAGGGCGCGGGTGTTCGGGATGACGGGCATCAGCACGGCCCGTACGCCCGCGTCGGCCGCCCGTGCCTCGGCGACGAAGCGGTGCACGTTCGCGGCGGTCTGCTCCGCGTTCGTGTAGAAGCCGAGGTCTATCAGCCCGAGCGAGACGAGCAGGGTGCCCGCCTTGGTCCTGCGCACCGCGTCGCCGATCAGCGGCGCCATGTGGCACCAGCCCTCGCCCCACCCGGCGAGGTGGCGCCGGGCGCGCTCGGGGAAGTCCGGGTCACGGTAGGCGTGCGAGACCGCCGCGCCGGCGGACACGTCGTACAGCTCGGTACGCGGGCCGACGATGCGGTACGGGCCGCCGTAGGTCCGGTTGAGGTGCTGCCACATCCGGTAGCGCCACGTGAAGTCACCGGCGCTGCCGATCGTCATCGAGTCACCGACGAACATCACTCGCATACGACCTCCCGGCCGCCCGGCCCGGGCGCGCCGGAGGGCGCTGTCGGGGTGGTCATGCGGAGATCATAAGGAGCGGGGCGGCAGGGGGGACGGGCGGGGCGGGGGGCCGGCGGCCGTCCGCTGGGGTCGCGCCAGATAGACGCGCGGATTCCCGGTCAAACGTACCTCTTCGGGCGATGGCAGGCCGCGGTGTCCGCACCTACCTTTGTCGCGTCAGGCCGCCGCGGGCTGAATCAGAATTCGGGGAGGGCTTTATGCGGCAGGTATTCGCCTTGGTGACGACGGGTCGCACGCCCACCGGTGTGGCCATGGGCCACCCGCCACCCGCCCGGCCGCCCCCACGTCGGCGATCGCGCCGGCCCCTTGCGTACGAATGCCGGAAAGCGGCGCACCGCGAATGTGCGCAGCGGCCGATCCGCGGACGGACTGCTGGGCCTATGGCGACGTCAATGGAAAGTACGTGAACATGTCCGGGTCGGAAATGCAGCCGATCCGCTACGGAAGGCGAAGCGAAGCGAGGTGAAACGAAACGCGAAACCCATGACGCCATTGCTCTTTGCTATGACTGACTTCCTGACCTGACCTGACCTGACCTGTCCGGAACTGAATGTGTGGGTGAGGAGCCGGCCGCCGGGCGTGCGGCGGCCGGGTCCTCGGGCGCGGACACCGGGCGCGGACACCGGGCGGGCCCGCCGCGCTCCCGAAGTGGGAGGCTGTGCCCATGCGTTCGCTACTGTGCGCGGCCGGGGCCGCGGGAATACTGCTGTTCGCGGCGGCCGGGCCGGCGTCGGCCGACGGCGGGGCGGGGGACGAGGGGTTCACGATCGCCGACCCGCGGATCACCGAGTCCAGCGGCCTGGCGGCCAGCCGGGCGCACCCCGGCGTGTACTGGACCCACAACGACAGCGACGACGGCCCGTACGTCTACGCCGTGGACGGCCGGACCGGCCGCACGGTCGCGACCGTCACCCTGCGCGGCATCGGCGACCCGCGCGACGTGGAGGCCGTGTCCGTCGGCCCGGACGGCAACGTCTACGTCGGTGACATCGGCGACAACCTCGGCGGCAGCTGGAACCACGTATGGATCTACCGCTTCCCCGAGCCGAAGCAGCTGCGCGACCAGACCGTCACCGCGGCCCAGCTCACGGTCACGTACGACGAGGGCCCGCGGGACGCCGAGGCGATGATGGTGCACCCCAAGACCGGGCGGGTCTACATCGCCAGCAAGAAGAAGAGCGGCGGCGCGGCCCTGTACGAGGGCCCCGAACGGCTGGCGGCGCGCGGTACGAACACCTTCCGCCGGATCGCGGACATCGACCAGTGGGTGACGGACGGCGCCTTCTCACCGGACGGCACCCGGCTGCTGCTGCGCGGCTATTTCGGCGCGGAGATGTACCGCTGGGAAGGCGGCCGCCCCAAGGACGTCGGAAGCGTGGGCGTGCCGCTGCAGATGCAGGGCGAGTCGGTGACCTTCACCCCCGACGGGCGGACCCTGCTGTTCGGCTCGGAGGGCAGGGGCAGCCGGGTGCAGCCGGTGGGTCTCAGCGGCGACCAGCTGCCGGAGTCGGCGAAGGGCTCCGGTGGGAAGGACGGCGGCGCGGGCTCCGGCAAGGGGGACGCGGCCGGTCAGGGCCAGGACGAAGCGGGCAAGAACCGCAATGTGCTGCTGGCGGCGGCGACGTTCGGGGTGGGGGCAGTGGTGGTGCTGGTGCTGCGGAGGATGTTCCGCCGCAGGTGAGCCTGTCGGGCGCGGCCTCCGTCAGCCGTGCTTCTCGATCAGCCGTGCTTGTCGATCAGCCGTGCTTCTCGATGTACGCGGCGAAGCCGTCGAGCAGGCGGCCCAGGCCCAGTTCGAAGAGAGCGTCGCCGTCGTCGCCGTCGTCTTCGAAGGTGAAGGTGTCCTCGGAGAGCTGGGCGAGGTGCGGGTAGCGGCCGCTTTCCATGGCGCGGACCAGGAAGGGGCCCTGGATCTTCCACCACTCCTCGTCGGTCATGCCGGTGCGCTTCTCGGCCATTGCCGAGTTCAGCCGGGTGCGCGCCGCGCCCGCGACGTAGCCCTCCACGATCACCAGCAGCCGTATCTTCTCCGGGTCGGGCAGGGCGAGGCCGGACATGCCGCGGATCGTGTGCTCCAGTACGTCCACCGAGTTGGGGCCCAGGAGCGGGCGCGTCTGGTCGACCTGGAGCAGCCAGGGGTGGCGGTGGTGGAGCTGCCAGGCGCGGCGTGCGACGTTTTCCAGGACGGCCCGCCAGCCGGCCTCGGGGCCGGGGAACGCGTCGGCGCCGAATGCGGCGATCTTGTCGAGCATCAGGTCCAGCAGCTCGCCCTTGCCCGGGACGTAGCGGTAGAGCGACATCGTGCCGACGCCCAGCTCGGCGGCGACCCGGCGCATCGAGACGGCGCCGATCCCCTCGGCGTCGGCGACCGCGATCGCGGCGGTGACGATCCGGTCGAGGGTCAGGCCGGGCTTGGGCCCGCGGGTGGGGCGCTCGGCGGTGCCCCAGAGCAGCTCCATGCTGCGGGCCGCGTCGCCGCTGCCGCTGTGTTCTGTCGTCATGGTGCGCTCAGTCTAAGCGGCCGCGGAAAAACAGGGTACGGCGTACGCGGTTGTCGGGTACGGTGACCCCGGAAACTGAGTACGGCGTACCCGATTTCGGGGGCCGGGAAGGACGGGGAGGCACATGACCACAGCGGCATCCGGAGCGGCGGTCCTGGCGGAGGGCCTGACCAAGCGGTACGGGGACAAGCGGGCGCTCGACGGCTTCGACCTCGCCGTGCGGCGCGGCACCGTACAGGGCCTGCTCGGCCCCAACGGCGCCGGCAAGACCACCGCCGTACGCATCCTGGCGACCCTGCTGCGCCTGGACGGCGGGCGGGCGGCCGTCGCCGGGCACGACGTGGCGCGTGAACCGCACGCCGTACGCAAGCGGATCGGCCTGGCCGGGCAGTACGCCGCCGTCGACGAGATCCTGACCGGGCGGCAGAACCTGGAGATGTTCGGCCGGCTGTTCCACCTCGACGGGCGGCGGGCCAGGGCCCGGGCGGCCGAGCTGCTGGACCGCTTCGGCCTGTCCGACGCCGCAGGCAAGCAGGTCCGGACCTACAGCGGCGGCATGCGGCGGCGCCTGGACCTGGCTTCCAGCGTGCTGCTCGCGCCCGAGGTGCTGTTCCTGGACGAGCCGACCACCGGACTCGACCCGCGCAGCCGCAACGAGGTCTGGGAGACCGTCCGGGGCCTGGTCGCGGGCGGCACGACGGTCCTGCTGACCACGCAGTACCTCGACGAGGCCGACCAGCTGGCCGACCGGATCGCCGTCATCGACCACGGCCGGACCATCGCCGAGGACACCCCGGACGGGCTGAAGCAGGGCATCGGCGGCGACCGCGTCCAGGTGGTGCTGCGGGACGCCGCCGAACTGCCGCGGGCGGCGGCGATCGTGGCACGGGTGGCAGCGGACGGCGCCGCGCCGGACACGGACGTGGCGGAACGACGGGTCGGCGCACCGGTGACGGACGGCGTGGCGGCGCTCACCGAGGTGGCACGGGCGCTCCAGGACGCGGGGGTCGGCGTGGCGGACATCGGGCTGCGGCGACCGACGCTGGACGAGGTGTTCCTGCGGCTGACGGGGCACCGTACGGCGGACGGAGGGCCGGGCGGCACCGGAGACGGTACGGCCGGGACCGCCCGCTCCTACGGGACGGAGGCCGCCGCATGAGCACCCCTGCCACCGACGCCCCCACTCCCGCCCCCGAGCGGCGCCTGTACTGGGCCCTCGCCGACTGCTGGACCATCGTCCGCCGCGACCTCACCCACCTCGTCCGACAACCGGTCAACATCGCCTGGCAGCTGGGCTTCCCGATCGTCTCCGTCCTGCTCTTCGTCTACGTCTTCGGCAGCGCGATGGACGTCGGCGGCGAGGGCTCCTACCGGGACTACGCCATGCCCGGCATGTTCGCCATGACGATGGCCTTCGGCTTCATGAACACCGCGGTGCTGGTCGCGGTCGACAAGGAGCGGGGTGTGACCGACCGGTTCCGTTCGATGCCGATGGCGCGTTCGGCGGTGGTCAGCGGCCGGGGCGTGGCGGACGTGATCGGCGCGGCGCTGGATCTCGTGGTGCTGGCGGTGATCGCCGTCGTCGTCGGCTGGCGTTCGGACGGCAGCGCCCTCGCCACCCTGGCTGCCTTCGCCCTGCTGCTGCACCTGCGCTTCGCGCTCATCTGGGCGGGGGTGCTGCTGGGGCTGCTGGTGCCCAACCAGGAGGCGGCGGGCGGGCTGTTCGCGCTGGCCTTCCCGTTCGGCATGATCTCCAGCGTCTTCACGCCGCCGTCGATGATGCCGGACTGGCTGGGCGCGATCGCGATGTGGAACCCGGTCTCCTCGACGGCGAACGCCGTCCGGGAACTGTTCGGCCGGCCCGGCGCGACCGGGGACAGCTGGATCGAGCAGCACGCCCTGCTGATGGCGGTGGTCTGGCCGCTCGTCCTCACGGCCGTCTTCCTGCCGCCGGCGGTACGCCGCTTCCAGCGCCTCAGCCGCTGAGAGCCCGGGTCATGCACCAGGCCGGGCCCCGGCGGGTGCGTCCCGCCGGGGCCCGGCCTGGTGGGTCGGTGTTCCCTACAGCTTGCCGATGACGTGGTCGATGCAGGCGGTCAGCGCCTCGACGTCCGCCGGGTCGACCGCCGGGAACATCGCCACCCGCAGCTGGTTGCGGCCCAGCTTGCGGTACGGCTCGGTGTCGACGATGCCGTTGGCGCGCAGCGCCTTGGCGACGGCGGCCGCGTCGATCTCGTCGTCGAAGTCGATGGTGCCGATGACCTGGGAGCGCTTGGCCGGGTCGGTGACGAACGGCGTCGCGTACTTGGAGTCCTCGGCCCAGCCGTACAGCGTGCGCGAGGAGGTCGCGGTGCGCCGCACCGCCCAGTCCAGGCCGCCCTGGCCGTTGATCCACTCCAGCTGCTCGTTGAGCAGGAAGAGGGTGGCCAGCGACGGGGTGTTGTACGTCTGGTTCTTCAGCGAGTTGTCGATCGCCGTCGGCAGCGAGAAGAATTCCGGGATGTGCCGGCCGGAGGCGTGGACGGCGCGGGCGCGCTCCAGGGCGGCGGGGGAGAAGACGCCGATCCACAGGCCGCCGTCGGAGGCGAAGGACTTCTGCGGCGCGAAGTAGTAGACGTCGGTCTGCGCGATGTCCACGGGCAGGCCGCCCGCGCCGGAGGTGGCGTCCACCAGCACCAGGGAACCGGCGTCCGCGCCCGCCACGCGCTGGACGGGGGCGGCGACGCCGGTGGAGGTCTCGTTGTGGGTGAAGGCGTAGACGTCCACGCCCTGCTCCGCCTTCGGCTCCGGGTGGCTGCCCGGGTCGGCGGAGATCGTCGTGGGCTCGGCCAGCCACGGCGCCAGCTTGGCGGCCTTGGCGAACTTCGAGGAGAACTCGCCGAAGGTCAGGTGCTGGGACTTGTTCTCGATCAGGCCGTGGGTCGCGATGTCCCAGAACGCGGTGGAACCGCCGTTGCCGAGGACGACCTCGTAGCCCTCGGGGAGCTGGAACAGGTCACGTACGCCGTCGCGTACCTTGCCGACCAGGTTCTTGACCGGAGCCTGGCGGTGGGACGTACCGAGCAGGGAACGTCCGGTGGCGGCGAGGGCGTCGAGCGCCTCCGTACGCACCTTGGAGGGGCCCGCGCCGAAGCGACCGTCGGCGGGCTTGATGTCAGCGGGAATCTGGATATCAGCCACGGGCGAAGCGTAATCCGTCACGGGGCCCGGTCAGGACCAGGGTCCACCGGGTGAGACGGAATGCGGGCGGCCGGTTGACGTGCGGGTGTTTCCTCGGGCTCGGTCTTCGGGGTGGCCGCCTCAGGGGCGTCCGTCTCCGAGCCCGCCGTCTTCGGGGTGCCCGCCTTCGAGGTGCCCGTCTCTGAAGTGCCCGTCTCCGGCCCCCCGTCCCCCCGGCGCCCGCGTACAAGGCCGTGACCGAAGCGGCGGCCCGCGCCAGTTCCGCCCGGGCCTCCGGAGGCTCCAGGACCTCCAGGGACGTACCGAACTGGAGCAGTTGGCGGACCGCGTGCAGCTCCTGCAACGCTAGTTCGACCGTCACCCACGTCCCGTCGGTGTCCTGCGGCGGCTCCTCCAGCGCCGGCCCGACGATACGGGTGAACAGGTCCAGCCGGGACCGGAGCACCCGGGCCGTCACCCGCAGCCCGGCCGGCCGGCTCTCCACCTGCTGCCGCAGCGCCTCCCACGCGTCGGCCAGCTCCACGCCGGCGCGGCGCTGGACGGGCGTGTCGAGCACGGTGGCCGTCACCACGCGGTCGGCCCGGAAGAGCTGCGCGCGCCGCCGCCGGTCCGCGACGAGGTACCAGGTCCCGGCCTTCGAGACGAGCCCGTACGGGTCGACGGTGTACGTACGCGCCTCGGTCGCGCCGCTGTGCCGGTACCGCAGCCGCAGCCGCCGGTCCGCGAAGACCGCGGTGTGCAGCGTGTCCAGGTCCACGGCCGGGCGGGGCCCGGACAGCCAGCGCCCGGGGTCGACCAGGACGCGGCGGCTGGTCAGCTCGGCGGCGGGCCGGTGCGGCGCGGGCAGCGCGGCCATCACCTTGCGGAGCGCGGACCCGAGCGCGTCGTCCAGCCCCAGCGCGTGGTGCGCCCCCTCGGCGGCCAGCACGAACAGCGCCCGCGCCTCGTCGGTGGTCAGCCCGGTCACGTCCGTACGGAACCCCGGCAGCAGCGCGATCCCGCCGTGCCGCCCCCGCTCCGCGTACACCGGCACCCCGGCCGCCGACAGTGATTCGATGTCGCGGTAGATCGTGCGGACGGAGACCTCCAGCCGGCCGGCCAGCTCGGCGGCGGGCACCCGGCCACGGGTCTGGAGGAGCAGCAGGATCGAGAGGAGGCGGTCGGATTTCACGCGGGCCAGTCTTCCGGACGGCGGGACGGGAAAAGGTGACGGCAGGTGTCAGGTTATGGCGGCAGAGTCGCGGCCATGAACACCACGTACCGCACCGTTCCCGCAGTCTCCGCCGCCCCTGCCGAGCCGGCTGCCCCTGCCGCCCCTGCCGCCCCCGCCGAATTGGCCGCCCAGGTCGCCGGCATCGTCCTCGTCCCCGGTGACGAGGGCTACGACGCGGAGCGCTCCGGCTTCCAGGCCGGGCACCGGCACCGGCCGTCGGTGATCGTCGGCGCGGCGGGCGCGGCCGACGTCGCGGCGGCGGTGCGCTGGGCCCGCGCCAACGGCCTGCCGGTCTCCGTACAGTCGACCGGACACGGCCTGTCGGCGGCCACCGTCGGCGGGCTGCTGATCAGCACCCGCCGGATGGACGAGGTCCGCGTCGACGCGGAAGCCCACACCGCGTGGGCCGGGGCGGGCGCCCTGTGGGCCGACGTGATCGAGGCGGCGGCGCCGTACGGGCTGGCGCCGGTGAACGGCTCGTCGCCCGGCGTGGGCGTGGTGGGATACACGCTCGGGGGCGGGCTGGGCATTCTGGGCCGGGAGTTCGGTTACGCGTCGGACCGGGTGCGGCGGGTGGAAGTGGTCACCGCCGACGGCGCGTTGCGCCGGGTCACGGCGGAGCACGACGCCGGCCTCTTCCGGGCGCTGCTCGGCGGCGGCCACGGCCTGGGCGTGGTGACCGGCCTGGAGTTCGGGCTGGTGCCGGTGGAGCGGGTGTACGGCGGCCAACTGGTCTTCGGCGCCGACCTGATGGACGAGGCGCTGGCTACGTACCTGGCCTGGACGGAGGAGTTGCCGGACGCGCTGACCTCGTCGGTCGGGCTCATCGCGTACCCCGACATCCCAGTGGTGCCCGGCCATCTGCGCGGGCGCCACCTCGCGCAGATCCGGATCGCGTACACGGGGCCGGCGGAGGAGGGGGAGCGGCTGGTCGCGCCGCTGCGCGCGGTCGGGCCGCGGGTGGCCGACACGCTGCGCGAGATGCCGTACACCGAGTCGCACACCATCCACCAGGACCCGGAGACACCGCACGCCTACGACGGTGACGGCATCCTGCTCAGCGGCCTGGACGCAGCGGAACTGCGCACGGTGACCGCGCTGACCGGACCGGACGCCCCGCTGATGACCGTGGTCCAGCTCAACCACCTCGGCGGCGCGCTCGCCACCGGCGGCGGCTCCGTCGGCCACCGGGACGCGCGCTACCTGCTGCGCCTGCTGTCGCCGCTGGACGGCACGGACACCGGTACCGTACGGGCCCTGCACGCGGAGGTGCGGACGGCGCTGGCGTCCCGGGCGGCCGGCCGCAGCGTCAACTTCCTGTTCGGTGAGCACGGTGACGAGGCGGCCGACGCGTACGAGCCGGAGGTGTACGCGCGGCTGGCGCGGGCCAAGGCGGCGTACGACCCGGAGAACCTGTTCCGGGCGTAACCGGGTGCAGCACGCGAAAGCGGGAGGGAGCGCCCCCGGCCGAGTGGGCAGGCTGGGGGCATGGCTGATCGTACGGAGACACGCGGGACGCGGAACGGCACGCCGGGCGACGGGACGCCGGACGCCCGGACGCGGGACCTGGCACGGGAGTTGGCCGACGCCGTACGCGGCGAGGTCTCGCTCGCCGCCGGGGACCGGGCACTGATGACCATGGACGCGTCCAACTACCGGCGGGTGCCGCGGGCGGTGGTCGCGCCACGGGACGCGGCGGATGTCGCCGCCGTGCTCCGCGTGTGCCGCGAGCGCGGCGTACCGGTGGTGCCGCGCGGTGGCGGCACGAGCATCGCCGGGCAGGCCACCGGAACCGGCGTGGTGCTGGACTTCACCCGGCACCTGCGGCGGATCGTGTCGCTGGACCCCGAGGCCGCCACGGCGGTCGTCCAGCCGGGCGTGGTCCTGGACGACCTGCGGGCGGCGGCCGGCGCGCACGGCCTGACCTTCGGGCCCGACCCGTCCACGCACAGCCGCTGCACCCTCGGCGGCATGATCGGCAACAACTCCTGCGGCTCGCACTCGGTGGCCTGGGGCACCACCGCCGACAGCGTGCGCGAGCTGGAGATGCTGACGTACGGAGGCGAGCGGCTGCGCGCCGGCCGCGGCACGGCAGCCCTGGACGCGCTCCCCCAGCGGCTGCGGGACGGCGTACGAACCCTCGTCGACGGCGACTTGGCCCTGCTCCGCACCGGGTACCCGGACCTCCCGCGCCGCATCTCCGGCTACGCGCTGGACGCCCTCCTCCCCGAGCAGGGCACCGACCTGGCGCGGGCGCTCACCGGCAGCGAGGGCACCCTCGGCGTGCTGACCGAGGCCACCGTCGCGCTGGTCAGGCCACCGGCGGCCAAGGTGCTGGCGGTGCTCGGGTACGTGGACGAGAGCGCGGCGGCGGAGGCGGCGCACACGCTGCTCCCGTACCGGCCGCTGACCGTCGAGGGCATGGCGGCGGACCTGGTGGGCAGCGCGGCGGGCCTGCCCAAGGGCGGCGCCTGGCTGTTCGTCGAGATGGGCGGCGACGAGCCCGGCGAGGCGACGGCCCGCGCCGAGGAGCTGTGCCGGGGCGCGGGCGCGGCGACGACCGACCACACGGTCGTCACCGACCCGGCGCGGCAGCGCGCCCTGTGGCGGGTGCGCGAGGACGCCTCCGGCACCGCGACCCGGATGCCGGACGGCTCCGAGGCGTGGCCCGGCTGGGAGGACTGCGCGGTGCCGCCCGAGCGGCTCGGCGCCTACCTGCGCGACTTCCGGGCGCTGCTGGCCCAGTACGGCCTGCGCGGCACGCCGTACGGGCACTTCGGGGACGGCTGCATCCACGTACGGATCGACTTCGACCTGCTGACCGCCCCCGGCGTCCGCCGGTTCCGCGCGTTCTCCGGCGACCTGGGCGACCTGGTCGTCGCGCACGGCGGTTCGCTCTCCGGCGAGCACGGCGACGGCCAGGCACGCGCCGAACTGCTGCCGAAGATGTACGGCACCGCACTGGTCGGCCTCTTCGAACGCTTCAAGGACCTGTGGGATCCGGCGGGCGGCCTGAATCCCGGCATGCTCGTCCGGCCGCACCGGATGGACGAGAACCTGCGCTTCGCGCCGCTGCCGGCCCGCCCGGTGGACGTGACGTTCGGCTACCCGCACGACAGCGGCGACTTCGCCGCGGCCGTACGCCGCTGCGTAGGCGTCGCCAAGTGCCGGAACGCCGCCCCGTCCGGCTCGGCCGTGATGTGCCCGTCCTACCGCGCCACCGGCGAGGAACGGCACTCCACCCGGGGCCGCGCCCGGCTGCTGCACGAGATGCTGGCCGGCGAGGTGATCACCGACGGCTGGCGGTCCGAGGAGGTACGGGACGCGCTGGACCTGTGCCTGTCCTGCAAGGGCTGCCGCAGCGACTGCCCGGTGGGCGTGGACATGGCCACGTACAAGGCCGAGTTCCTGCACCACCACTACGCGGGGCGGCTGCGGCCCGCCGCGCACTACTCGATGGGCCGCCTGCCGCGTTGGCTGCGCGCGGCGGCCCCCGTGGCACCACTGCTCAACGCCCTGTCCCGGACCCCGCTGGCGGCGGCCGGCAAGCGCCTCGGCGGCATCGCACCCCAACGGGCGATCCCGGAACTGGCCACCGAACCGTTCGTACGGTGGTGGGCGAAGCGGGCGGCGCCCTCCGGGGCGCCCGCGGACCCGGCCGTCCTCCTGTGGCCGGACACCTTCACCAACTACCTCGCCCCCGAAGTGGGCCGCGCCGCCGTCCACGTCCTGGAGGCCGCCGGGCTCACCGTCCGCCTGCCCGCGCCCGGCCGCCGCCGGGCACCGCTGTGCTGCGGCCTGACCTGGGTCTCGACCGGCCAGCTCGACCAGGCCCGCACGGTCATGCGCCGTACGGTGGACGCCCTCGACCCGCTGCTCGCGGACGGCACCCCCCTCACGGTCCTCGAACCGAGCTGCGCCGCGGCCCTCCGCACCGACCTCCCCGAGCTCCTCCCCGACGACCCCCGGGCCGCCCGGCTGGCCGCGTCCGTACGCACCTTCGCCCAGACCCTGGAGGAACAGGCCCCCACCTGGGAGCCGCCGCGCCTCGACCGCCCGGCCGTCGGCCAGACCCACTGCCACCAGCACGCCGTCCTGGGCGAGGCGGCCGAACAGCGCCTGCGCGCCCGGGCCGGGCTGGACGGCGGTCTCAGCGGCGGCTGCTGCGGCCTGGCCGGGAACTTCGGCTTCGAGCGCGGTCACTACGACGTGTCCGTGGCCTGCGCCGAGGAACAGCTCCTGCCGTCCGTACGGGACGCGGCCCCCGGCACCGAGATCCTCGCCGACGGCTTCTCCTGCCGTACCCAGATCGGCCAGCTCACCGACCGGCGCGCCCGGCACCTGGCGGAGGTACTGGCCGAGGCGCTGCCACCGCAGCCGGACTGAAGCACCTGCCACACTCCCGACAAGGGACGGAACACCGCATTCCGCCCTCATGCCTTCCAGGCATAACCCCAAGTGGAAAGGGCATTTCACGGCCGGCGAGGCGGGCCTTAGCGTGGGCGTGTGAACGAGTCGCGCAACGAGCCCACCAGCCTGCCACCCCTGCCCCCGGCCCCCGGACCGAGCCCCGCGGCGGTCCCGGCCTCACCCGAGGTCCGGGCCGCCGAGAAGAACGCGGCGACGGGCGGGCGCCTGACATCCGTGGCGCTGGTCATCGGCGGGATCATCTCGCTGCAGTTCGGCGCCTCGGTCGCGGTGCTGCTCTTCCCCCGGGCCGGCGCGCTCGGCGTGGTCACCCTCCGCCTGGTCGTCGCCGCCCTCGTCCTGATGATCGTCTGCCGTCCGAAGATCCGCGGCTACAGCCGCGGCGACTGGGCCACCGTCCTCGCCTTCGGCGTCGCCCTGGCCGGCATGAACTCCCTCTTCTACGAGGCCATCGACCGCATCCCACTGGGCGCCGCCGTCACGCTGGAGTTCATGGGCCCGCTGATCCTGTCGGTGGTCACCTCCCGGCGCGCGCTGAGCCTGCTGTGGGCGGCCCTCGCACTGGGCGGCGTGGCCCTGCTCGGCCGGGAGGGCTTCGACGGCCTCGACCCGCTCGGCGCGGCCCTGGCCCTGTCGGCCGGCGCCCTGTGGGCCGCGTACATCCTCCTGTCCTCCCGCGCCGGCCAACGCTTCCCCCAGGCGGACGGCCTCGCCCTGGCCATGTCGGTGGCCGCGCTCCTCAGCCTCCCGCTGGGCATCACCACCGCCGGCACGGCCCTCCTGAACCCGGCCACGATCGGCCTCGGTGCCGCCGTGGCCCTCCTCTCCTCGGTCACGCCCTACACCCTCGAACTCCTGGCCCTGCGCAAACTCCCCGCCTCCGGCTTCGCCGTCCTCATGAGCCTGGAGCCGGCCGCCGGCGCCCTGGCCGGCTTCCTGGTCCTCCACCAGTCCCTGGGCTGGACCGAACTGGTGGCGATCGGGTTGGTGGTGCTGGCGAGCGTGGGGGCGGTGCGGAGTACGGGTGGGGTGGGGTGAAGAGCTAAGTTTGACACGATTACCCAGTCATGGGGGCATAGTGGCATGTTGTATGAGGCTCCGGTCCTGGACGCCGATGACCACCGCGTCCTGGCGGAGATCGAAAAGATGCGGCAGCAGCTGCGGCATGTGCTGCGTGCCCAGCCTCGCTGGTCGGTTCAGCTGCGGCGGAATCTGACCGCACGGGCGATCGCCGGGTCGAACGCCATCGAGGGCTACGCCGCGACCGTGGACGATGTCGAGGCCCTGATGGCGGGCGAGGAGCCGTTGGAGACAGCCGACCGCACCCGGGTCGAGCTGGAGGGCTACCAGCGGACGATGACGTACATCCAGGCCCTGGCCGACGCCGGTGCCGACTTCCGCTACGACGCCGGCCTGATCAACGGCCTGCACTTCATGCTGCAAGGCCACCACCTGGACAAGCGGCCGGGCCGCTGGCGGGACGGGCCCGTCTTCGTCACCAGTTCCGACGACCCGGTGGTGCCCGCCTACACCGCCCCCGGCCACCCGGACGTGCCGGCGCTGATGGCAGAGCTGATCGACTGGCTCAATCACGGGGACATGGACGCCCCGGTGCACGTGCGGGCCTCGATGGCGCACCTGAACCTCGTCAACATCCACCCGTGGAAGGACGGCAACGGACGCATGTCCCGCGCCGTCTCCACGTTGGTGTTCGCCCGCGAGGCCGACAGTCTGCTGCCGCCGGAGTTCTCCTCCATCGAGGAGTGGCTCGGCCGTGGACAGAACACCTACGGCTACTACCGCGTCCTGCAGCAGGTCGGCGGCCCCACGTGGTCCCCCGAGCGTGACACGCACCCGTGGGTCCGTTTCTGTCTCGAAGCCCATCACCGCCAGGCCCAGCAGGCCCAGCGCCGCACCGACCTGCTCTCCCGTGCCTGGGTTCACCTCTCCGAGGCCGCCGAGGAGTCCGGGCTGGACGAGCGCACGGTCTACGCGCTGCTGCCGGCGTTCTGGGGATCGAAGGTGCGCCGTACCGTCTACCAGCAGGATGCCGAGCTCTCCGACCAGCAGGCCATCCGCGACATGCGCGAACTGGTCCGCCTGGGATGGCTGGTGCCGCACGGCAAGGCCCGGGCCCGCTTCTACGCGCCCGGCCCCCGGATGGACGCTGCCCAGCAGGAGGTGCGCCAGTCCGTGGCCCCCTACGCGGACCCCTACGGCGCCCGGGACTGACCCACACCCACCCCGCACCCTCCTACCCAGAAAATCATGCAGGCGTGCTTGATTGTTTCTCCCGGCGCTGTCACGCTCGGAGCCGCAACCCGCACCGTGTGAGTCAACGTGCCCTGCCCGTGCGGCAGATGGCTGACGAGGGGAGTGCCGCGTGTCCGACGCCGAGGCCGTGCTGGCGGACTTGAGGGACGAGGGGGACGCGCTCGACGCGCTGGTCGGTGGGCTGGCGGCGGCGCGGTGGGCGGAGCCGACGCCGGCCGCGGGCTGGACGATCGCGCACCAGGTCGGGCATCTGGTCTGGACCGACCGGCAGGCTCTGCTGTCCGCGACGGATCCGGACGCCTTCCAGGGTGCGGTCCGGCGGGCGCTGGCCGCGCCGGACACCTTCGTCGACGAGGGCGCCGTGGCGGAAGCACAGGCGCCGCCTGCCGAGTTGCTGGCCCGCTGGCGGGCGGGGCGGAGAGAGCTGTTCGAGGCGCTTGCCACCCGGACGGCCGGGGAGAAGCTGCCGTGGTTCGGTACGGCGATGAGCGCCGCCTCGATGGCCACGGGGCGGCTGATGGAGACCTGGGCGCACGGCCAGGACATCGCCGACGCGCTCGGCGTGACGCGTACGCCTACCGCGCGGCTGCGGCATGTGGCCCGGATCGGCGTACGGGCGCGGGACTTCGCGTACGCGGCCCACGGGCTGCCGGCTCCGGAGGAGGAGTTCCGGGTCGAGCTGCGTGCTCCTGGGGGCGGAACCTGGGCGTACGGTCCGGAGGGCGCGGCGCAGCGGGTGACCGGTGACGCCCTCGGGTTCTGCCTGCTGGTGACCCAGCGCGCTCACCGTGACGATGTGGACGTACGGGCCGAAGGGGCGGACGCGGACCGCTGGCTGGGCATCGCGCAGGCGTTCGCCGGCCCGCCCGGCAAGGGGCGTGAACCGGGCGGGAGCGGTGGGCGGAAGGGCGCCAGGTGACCGGCGCCGGGGCGTGCTGCGCGTCGGCAATGCTTCCGGGTTCTACGGGGACCGCTTCGACGCCGTGCGGGAGATGCTGACCGGCGGCCCGCTGGATGTCCTGACCGGCGATTACCTGGCCGAACTGACCATGCTGATCCTGGGGCGCGACCGGCTCAAGGATCCGGCGCGGGGATATGCGAAGACGTTCCTGCGGCAGCTGGAGGAGGGGCTGGGGCTCGCTGCGGAGCGGGGGGTGCGGGTCGTCACCAATGCCGGGGGGCTCCACCCGGCCGGGCTGGCCGACGCGGTGCGGGAGTTGGCGGCCCGGGTCGGTGTGCCGGTGCGGGTGGCGCATGTGGAGGGTGATGATCTGCTGCCCCGGTACCGGGGACGTGCGGGGGTGCTGACCGCCAACGCCTACCTGGGCGGCGAGGGCATCGCCGCGTGCCTGCGGGCCGGCGCCGATGTGGTGGTGACCGGCCGGGTCACGGATGCCGCCCTGGTCAGCGGGGTGGCGGCGGCCCACTTCGGCTGGGCGCCGGACGATCACGACCGGTTGGCGGGCGCGGTCGTCGCGGGGCATGTCCTGGAGTGCGGTACGCAGGCCACCGGCGGTAATTATTCCTTTTTCGCGGAGGACGGTTTCGCGGCGCACGGTCGGTGCCGGCCTGGCTTTCCGCTCGCCGAGATCGCCGCCGACGGCTCCTCGGTGATCACCAAGCACCCGGGCACGGGCGGCGCGGTGACCGTCGGCACCGTCACGGCCCAGCTGCTGTACGAGACGGCCGGCGCGCGGTATCCGGGGCCGGACGTGACGGCGCGGCTGGACACCGTACGGCTGACGCAGGACGGGGCCGACCGGGTACGGATCGACGGGGTGCGCGGCGAGGCGCCGCCACCGACGCTCAAGGTCGGGCTGACCCGCCTCGGCGGCTGGCGCAACGCCGTGACGTTCGTGCTGACCGGACTCGACATCGAGGCCAAGGCCGCGCTCGTACGGGAGCAGATGGAAGCGGCGTTCGACGCGGCGAAGCGCCGTCCGGCGAGCGTGGAGTGGACGCTGGCCCGCACCGATCACGCGGACGCCGCGGTCCAGGAGGAGGCGAGCGCGCTGCTGCGGCTGGTGGTGCGGGACGCCGACCAGGACGCGGTGGGCCGGGTGGTGAGCGGGGCGGCCGTCGAGCTGGCGCTGGGGAGCATTCCGGGCTTCCACGTGACGGCGCCGCCGGGCAAGGGCGAGCCGTACGGGGTCTTCGAGGCGGAGTACGTGGCCGCGGCGGACGTACCGCACACCGCCGTCCTCCCGGACGGCAGCCGCACCGAACTGTCCCCACCTGTGGAAACCCGCGAGCTGACACCACTCGCCGAACCCCCTCTCCCCGAACCCCTCGCCCACGACGGCCGGACCCGCCGCGCCCCGCTCGGCCTGGTGGCCGGAGCCCGCAGCGGCGACAAGGGCGGTTCGGCCAACGTCGGCGTCTGGGCCCGTACGGACGCCGCCTGGCGCTGGCTGGCGCACGAGCTGACCGTGGAGCGGCTGCGCGAGCTGCTCCCGGAGGCCGCGGACCTGCCCGTCACCCGCCACGTCCTGCCCAACCTGCGTTCCCTGAACTTCGTGATCGACGGCCTGCTCGGCGCGGGCGTCGCCGCGCAGGCCCGCTTCGACCCGCAGGCCAAGGCCGTGGGGGAGTGGCTGCGCGCCCGCCACGTGGACATACCGGAGGTGTTGCTGTGACCGTGCTGGGCAGCCGACTGGACCCGGCGGGGCCCGAGTACGCGGCGAACCGTGCGGCGATGCTCGCCAAGCTGGCGGAGATCGACGCGGAACACGCCAAGGCCCTCGGCGGCGGTGGGGAGAAGTACGTCGAACGGCACCGCAAGCGCGGCAAGCTGCTCGCCCGTGAGCGCATCGAGCTGCTGCTCGACCCGGACACCCCGTTCCTCGAACTGTCGCCGCTGGCCGCCTGGGGCAGCGACTACCCGGTGGGCGCCTCGCTGGTCACCGGCATCGGTGTCATCGAGGGCGTGGAGTGCCTGGTCACCGCCAACGACCCGACCGTACGGGGCGGGGCCAGCAACCCCTGGACGCTGAAGAAGGCGCTGCGCGCCAACGAGATCGCCTTCGCCAACCGGCTGCCCGTCGTCTCGCTCGTCGAGTCCGGCGGTGCGGACCTGCCCAGCCAGAAGGAGATCTTCATCCCGGGCGGGGCGCTGTTCAAGGACATCACCCGGCTGTCCGCGGCCGGCATCCCCACCGTGGCGGTGGTCTTCGGGAACTCGACCGCGGGGGGCGCGTACATCCCGGGCATGTCCGATCACGTGATCATGGTCAAGGAGCGGGCGAAGGTCTTCCTCGGCGGGCCGCCGCTGGTCAGGATGGCCACCGGCGAGGAGAGCGACGACGAGTCGCTGGGCGGCGCCGAGATGCACGCCCGTACGTCCGGGCTCGCCGATCACTTCGCGCTGGACGAGCCGGACGCGCTGCGGCAGGCCCGCCGCGTCGTCGCCCGCCTCAACTGGCAGAAGGCACACGGTGATCCGGGGCCTGCCGAACCACCCAAGTACGACGCGGACGAACTGCTCGGCATCGTCCCGGGCGACCTCAAGGCCCCCTTCGACCCGCGCGAGGTCATCGCCCGCATCGTGGACGGCTCGGACTTCGACGAGTTCAAGCCGCTGTACGGGCCCTCGCTCACCACCGGATGGGCGCGGCTGCACGGCTACCCGGTCGGCATCCTCGCCAACGCGCAGGGCGTGCTGTTCAGCGCGGAGTCGCAGAAGGCCGCGCAGTTCATCCAGCTCGCCAACCAGCGCGACATCCCGCTGCTGTTCCTGCACAACACCACCGGTTACATGGTCGGCAAGGAGTACGAGCAGGGCGGCATCATCAAGCACGGCGCGCAGATGATCAACGCGGTGTCCAATTCGACGGTCCCGCACCTGTCGGTCCTCATGGGCGCTTCGTACGGTGCCGGGCATTACGGCATGTGCGGCCGCGCCTACGACCCGCGCTTCCTGTTCGCCTGGCCCAGCGCGAAGTCCGCCGTGATGGGCCCGCAGCAGCTCGCCGGGGTGCTGTCGATCGTGGCGCGGGCCTCCGCCGCCGCCAAGGGGCAGCCGTACGACGACGAGGCCGACGCCGGGCTGCGCGCCATGGTGGAGCAGCAGATCGAGTCCGAGTCGCTGCCGATGTTCCTGTCCGGGCGCCTGTACGACGACGGCGTCATCGACCCGCGCGACACCCGAACCGTCCTCGGCCTGTGCCTGTCCGCCCTGCACACCGCCCCTGTCGAGGGCGCCCGTGGCGGCTTCGGCGTCTTCCGGATGTGAGGAACCCGTGATCACTTCCCTCCTCGTCGCCAACCGTGGCGAGATCGCCCGCCGCGTCTTCCGCACCTGCCGCGAGCTGGGCATCGCCACGGTGGCCGTGTACTCCGACGCGGACGCCGACGCGCCGCACGTCCGCGAGGCCGATGCCGCCGTACGCCTGCCGGGCCACGCCCCCGCCGACACCTACCTGCGCGGCGACCTGATCGTGCAGGCCGCGCACGCCGCCGGAGCCGACGCCGTCCACCCCGGGTACGGCTTCCTCTCCGAGCACGCCGGCTTCGCCGCGGCCGTCGCCGACGCCGGCCTGACCTGGGTCGGGCCGCCGCCCGCCGCCATCGAGGTGATGGCGTCCAAGACGCGCGCCAAGGAGCTGATGGCGGCGGCCGGGGTGCCACTGCTCGCCCCCGTCGATCCGGAGCGCGCCACCGAAGCCGATCTGCCGCTGCTGGTGAAGGCCGCGGCGGGCGGCGGCGGGCGCGGCATGCGCGTCGTACGGAGGCTCGTAGACCTTCCCCGTGAGCTGGCGGCGGCGCGGGCCGAGGCGGCGTCGGCGTTCGGGGACGGCGAGGTGTTCGCCGAGCCGTACGTCGTCGGCGGGCGCCACGTCGAGGTGCAGGTCCTCGCCGACGCGCACGGGGCCGTCTGGACGCTCGGCACCCGCGACTGCTCCCTCCAGCGCCGCCACCAGAAGGTCATCGAGGAGGCCCCCGCCCCCGGCCTCACCGACGAGCTGCGCACCTCCCTGCACACGGCCGCCGCCGACGCCGCCCGCACCATCGGCTACCGCGGCGCCGGCACCGTCGAATTCCTCGTCTCCGCCACCGGCCACGCCCACTTCCTGGAGATGAACACCCGCCTCCAGGTCGAACACCCGGTCACCGAGGCGGTGTACGGCGTCGATCTGGTCGCTCTGCAACTGCGGGTGGCCGAGGGGGAGGCGCTGCCGGACGGGCCGCCTGATCCGCACGGCCATGCCGTCGAGGCCCGGCTGTACGCGGAGGACCCGGCGGCGGACTGGCAGCCGCAGACCGGCACGCTGCACCACCTGTCGGTGCCCGACGGCGTCCGCCTCGACTCGGGTGTGGACGACGGCGCCGTCATCGGCGTGCACTACGACCCGATGCTCGCCAAGGTCATCGCCTGGGCGCCGACCCGCGCCGAGGCCGTACGCAAGCTGGCGGGCGCGCTGGAACGGGCCCGCGTGCACGGCCCGGTCACCAACCGCGACCTGCTCGTACGGTCCCTGCGCCACCCCGAGTTCGCCACCGCGACCGGCCTGGACACCGGCTTCTACGACCGCAACCTGGACGGGCTGACGGCGGCCACCGACACCCCGGTCACCGGCCTGTGCGCGCTGGCCGCCGCCCTCGCCGACGCGCACGGCCGGTCCCGCTTCGGCGGCTTCCGCAACGTACCGTCGCAGCCGCAGACCAAGACGTACGCCTGCGGCGGCACCGAGTACGCGGTCCGCTACCGGCTGGGCCGCGACGGGCTGCACGCCGAGGACTTCCCCGGCGTACGGCTGCTGTCGGCCGCGCCCGGCGAGGTCGTGGTGGAAGCGGACGGCGTACGACGCCGGTTCACCGTCGCCCGCCACGGCGACCGGGTGTACGTCGACTCCGCCGCCGGCTCCCGCACCCTGACCGCCCTGCCCCGCTTCCCCGACCCCGCCGCGCGCACCGAACCCGGCTCGCTGCTCGCCCCCATGCCCGGCACCGTCGTCCGCGTGGCGGACGGCCTGGCCGAGGGCGACCGGGTGGCGGCCGGTGCCCCGCTGCTCTGGCTCGAAGCCATGAAGATGGAACACAAGATCACCGCACCCGCCTCCGGCACCCTGACCGCCCTGCACGTCAAGGCCGGCCAGCAGGTCGAGGTCGGCACACCGCTGGCCGTCGTCACCGGATGAGGCCGTCTCCGCATGAGGCAGCCGCCGCATGAGGCAGCGGCTCCGACGGTCCGCCCCCCGAGTGACGTCCTCCCCCTCGAAGGAGTCCCCGTGAGCACCTCCTTGAGCACCCCCGTGATCGAGACCGACGAACACCGCGCCCTCCGCGCGTCCGTCGCCGCGCTCGGCAAGCGCTACGGACGCGAGTACTTCGCCCGCGTCGTCGCCGAGGGCAAGCACACCGACGAGCTGTGGGCGGAGGCCGCCGAGCTGGGCTACCTCGGCGTCAACCTGCCCGAGGAGTACGGCGGCGGAGGCGGCGGCATCGCCGAACTCTCCCTCGTGCTCGAAGAGCTGGGCGCGGCCGGCTGCCCGCTGCTCATGCTCATCGTCTCGCCCGCCATCTGCGGCACCGTCATCGCCCGCTTCGGTACCGAGGAGCAGAAGCGGACCTGGCTGCCCGGCCTCGCCGACGGCTCCCGCACGATGGCCTTCGGCATCACCGAACCGGACGCCGGTTCCAACGCGCACCGCATCACCACCACGGCCCGCCGCGATCCGGCCACCGGCGAGTGGGTCCTCAACGGGCGCAAGGTCTTCATCTCGGGCGTGGACATCGCCGAGGCCACGCTGATCGTCGGCCGTACCGAGGACGCCCGTACCGGCAAGCTCAAGCCCTGCCTGTTCATCGTCCCGCGCGACGCGCCCGGGTTCGGGCGCAGTCGGATAGCGATGGAGCTGGGCGCGCCGGAGAAACAGTTCGAGCTGACACTGGACGACGTACGGCTGCCTGCCGACGCGCTGGTGGGCGAGGAGGACGCGGGACTGCTCCAGCTCTTCGCCGGGCTCAACCCCGAACGCATCATGACCGCCGCCTTCGCGCTCGGCATGGGCCGCTACGCCGTCGAACGGGCCGTGGACTACGCCCGTACCCGCCAGGTCTGGAAGGCGCCCATCGGCGCGCACCAGGCCATCGCCCACCCCCTCGCCCAGGTCCACATCGAGCTGGAACTCGCCCGCCTGATGATGCAGAAGGCCGCCCACCTCTACGACGCGGGCGACGACATGGGCGCGGGCGAGGCCGCCAACATGGCCAAGTACGCGGCGGCCGAGGCGGCGGTCAAGGCCGTGGACCAGGCGGTGCACACCCTCGGCGGCAACGGCCTGACCCGCGAGTACGGCCTCGCCACCCTGATCACCGCGGCCCGCGTCGCGCGGATCGCGCCGGTCAGCCGGGAGATGATCCTCAACTTCGTCTCCCACCAGAGCCTCGGCCTGCCCAAGTCGTACTGAGGCCCGTGCCCTGGCGTGCGCGGCATCGCGGCCGCCGTACTGACAACCGCACCGGCAGCCGCGATGCTGCACGCACACGGACAGACGCCCGCCCGCCGCCCGGACCGGCCCGGACGAGCGCCGCTGCTGAGGGGATGGCCATGGTCTTTCACAGTCAGTACGCCGATGTCGCACCCGTGGACCTGCCGATCCACGAGGCCGTCCTGGGCCGGTCGGCCACCGAACACGCCGCGCTGCCCGCCCTGATCGACGGCCAGGACGGCACCACCGTCAGCTACGCCGAGCTGGACGGCGCCACCCGCCGGATCGCCGCCGCCCTCGCCGACGCCGGTGTCCGGCCCGGTGACGTGCTCGCCCTGCACAGCCCCAACACCCTCGCCTACCCGGCCGTCTTCTACGCCGCGTCCCGCTGCGGCGCGGCCGTCACCACCGTCCACCCCCTGTCCACCTCCGGGGAGTTCGCCCAGCAGCTGCGCGACTCCGGCGCCAACTGGATCGTCACCGTCTCCCCGCTGCTGGAGACCGCCCGCAGTGCCGCGGAACAGGCGGGCGGCATCACCGAGGTCTTCGTCTGCGACGGCGCCGTGGGCCACCGCTCGGTACGCGACATGATCGCCTCCACCGCCCCCGAGCCCGCCGTACACCTCGACCCCGCCCAGGACGTGGCCGTCCTGCCGTACTCCTCCGGCACCACCGGCACGCCCAAGGGCGTCATGCTCACCCACCGCTCCATCGCCACCAACCTCGTCCAGCTCGACCGGCTGATCAGCAGCGGCCCCGGCGACCGCGTGCTGGCGGTGCTCCCCTTCTTCCACATCTACGGGCTGACCGCCCTGCTGAACGCCCCGCTGCGCAACGGCTCCACCGTCGTCGTGCTGCCCCGCTTCGACCTCGAACACTTCCTGCGCACCATCGAGAAGTACCGGGTCAACGCGGTGTACGTGGCCCCGCCGATCGTCCTGGCCCTCGCCAAGCACCCGGCGGTCTCCCAGTACGACCTGGCCTCACTGGACTACGTTGTCAGCGCCGCGGCCCCGCTCGACGCGCGGCTCGCCGACGCCTGCGCCCGCCGCCTCGGCCTGCCGTACGTCATGCAGGCGTACGGCATGACCGAACTCTCGCCCGGCACCCACGCCGTGCCGCTGGGCGCCGACGGCCCGCCGCCCGGCACGGTCGGCAAACTCCTGCCCGGCACCGAGATGCGCATCCGCTCCACCGACGCGGACAAGGACCTGGGCACCGGTGAGAGCGGCGAGATCCTGATCCGCGGCCCGCAGGTCATGAAGGGCTACCTCGGGCGGCCGGCGGAGACCGACGCGGTGATCGACGCCGACGGCTGGCTGCACACCGGCGACATCGGCCGGGTGGACGCCGACGGCTGGCTGCACGTCGTCGACCGCGTCAAGGAACTGATCAAATACAAGGGCTGCCAGGTCGCGCCGGCCGACCTCGAAGCGGTGCTGCTCACCCACGAGGGCATCGCGGATGCCGCGGTCATCGGGGTCACCGACGCGGACGGCAACGAGGTCCCCAAGGCGTACGTCGTACGGCAGTACGGCGAGCAGGGGGCCCGGCTCACCGAGGACGACGTCATCACGTACGTTGCCGGGCAGGTCGCCCCGTACAAGAAGGTACGGCGGGTGGAGTTCACGGACGCCGTGCCCCGCGCCGCCACCGGCAAGATCCTGCGGCGCGAACTGCGCGCCAGGGAAAGGAGTTCCACGGCCTCATGACCGACGCCACACCGGACGCCACCCCGGACGCGCCGCTGGTACGGCACGCCCACGAGCGGGGCGTCACCACCCTCACCCTCGACTCCCCGCACCACCGCAACGCGCTCTCCCGGCGCCTGGTGGGCGAGCTGCACGCGGCGCTGGCGGCGGCCGCCAGGTCCGACAGCACCCGCGCCGTGCTGCTCACCCACACCGGGACGACGTTCTGCGCGGGCGCGGACCTGACGGAGGCCACGGGCCCCGGCGATGCCACGGACGCAGGCGATGTCACGGACCCCACCGCTGCCGCGGCCTCCGGCCCGCTCGGCCTCGCCCGCCTCCTGCGCACCATCATCGAACTCCCCAAGCCCGTCGTCGCCAAGGTCACCGGCCACGTACGCGCGGGCGGCCTCGGTCTCCTCGGCGCCTGCGACGTGTCCGTGGCGGGCCCCGGCGCCACCTTCGCCTTCACCGAGGCCCGCCTCGGCCTCGCGCCCGCCGTCATCTCCATGCCGCTGCTGCCCCGCATGGACCCGCGCGCCGCCGCCCGCTACTACCTCACCGGCGAGCGCTTCGACGCCGCCGAGGCGGCCCGGACCGGCCTGGTGACACTGGCCGCCGACGATCCGGACGCCGCCCTGGAACCGGTCCTGGCCGGGCTGCGCAAGGGCTCGCCGCAGGGCCTGGCGGAGTCCAAGGCCCTGGTCACCGCGGAGGTCCTGCGCGTCTTCGACCGTGACACCGCGGCCCTCGCCGGGACCTCGGCCCGCCTCTTCGCGTCCGACGAGGCCCGCGAGGGCATGACCGCCTTCCTCCAGCGCCGGGAACCGTCATGGGCACGGTGACCTCCTCCCGCGCCGCCAAGGAGCCGCAGCAGGAACGCAGCCGCGCCACCCGCCGCGCCCTGCTGGAAGCGGCCGTCTCCTGCCTCGCCGAGCGCGGCTGGAGCGGCAGCACGGTCTCCGTCGTCGCGGAGCGCGCGGGCGTCTCGCGGGGGGCCGCCCAGCACCACTTCCGTACCCGCGAGGACCTGTTCACGGCCGCCGTCGAGCATGTCGCGGAGATGCGCCAGGGCGCTCTCAAGGCGGTGGCGAACGACCTGCCGCCCGCCGGATCGACGGAACGCACCCGTATCGTCGTCGAGGAGATCGTCAACCTCTATACGGGCCCCCTCTTCCGCGCTGCCCTGCACCTGTGGGTGGCCGCCTCCGACGAGGAGCCGCTGCGCGACCGGGTCACCGCCCTGGAGGCGCGGGTCGGCCGCGAGGCGCACCGTACGGCGGTCGCCCTCCTGGGCGCCGACGAGTCGGTCCCCGGCGTCCGCGAGACCGTACAGGGCCTCCTCGACATGTCCCGTGGCCTCGGCCTCGCCACTCTCCTCACCGACGACAAGCCCCGCCGGGACCGCGTGGTGACGCAGTGGGCGCACATCCTGGACAGCGTGCTGAACGGGGGCTGACGGGGTTCAGGAAGGCTGCTCGTGGGGGGCGGCGTCGGGGCAATCGGGGCCGGGAGTGGGGGCGGCGTCGGGATCGGGTTCGGCGTCGGCCTGCGCGTACGTGCCGAGGCGGCGGGCCAGCGCGTGTACGAGATCGCGCAGGGCGGCGGGGCGCTCGATGACGAACGGGCGGTCCAGGGCGGCCAGCAGGGGAGGAAGCCAGTCCAGCCGCTCGGCCCGGATGCGGACGCGGACCCACTCCGGCCCATCGTCGGAAAGGGCGGCGATCCCGGCCGGAAGGTGCTCGCGAAGGTGCTCGACGCTGCTCCGGACGCGCAGCGACACATCGTGGATCCACGGGGTACGGGCGAGGCGGTCCAGCACGGTCGCCGCCGGGTCGAAACCGTCCGGGACGTCAAACGAACCGGTCAGCACACGGACCGAAGTGATCCGGTCCAGCCGGAAGATCCGCACCTCCCCGCCGTCCGGGGCCGCGCCCGTCAGATACCACCGCCCGGAGTGCGCCACCAGACCGTACGGCAGGACCGTACGGTCGCTGCCGCCGCCCTTCCGGTCCGTGTACCCGAACGCCACCGGCCGCCGCCCGCGTACGGCGTCGGCGAGTCCGAGCAGCACCGCCGCCTCCGGCGGGGCGGCGGGCCGGGGCCGCTCGGTGAAGCCGGCCGTCTCCAGCAGCGCCTCCAGCCGCTGCCGCAGGGGCGCCGGCAGCACCCGCCGGACCTTCGCCGCGGCGCTCTCGGCGGCTGCGGCGGAGGCGGCACCCGGTCCGCCGCGCTGCCCCGCGAGCAGTCCGAGGAGCACGGCCAGGGACTCCTCGTCGGTGAGCATCAGCGGGGGCATCCGGTAGCCGGGAGCGAGCCGGTAGCCGCCGTAGCGGCCCCGGACCGCGTCGACGGGGATGTCCAGGTCCAGCAGGTGGGCGACGTAGCGGCGGACGGTGCGCTCGTCGACGCCGAGGCGGGCCGCCAGCTCGGGCACGGTACGGATGCCGCCGCCCTGAAGGATCTCCAGCAGGGCGAGGACCCGGGCGGTGGTCGAAGTGGTCACCCCGGAAGTCTGCCGCGAATACCGGGCGGAACCTGTCCGGTACGGCTCCTAACGTGAGCGGAGCCCGCAGCTCGCGGCGCCTTCCTCCCCAGCAGAAAGCCGTGCCATGAACCTCGTCTCCCTCCGCGTGATCACCGACGACGTCGCCCGCCTCGTCGCGTTCTACGAGGACGTCACCGGCGTCCCGGCGGCCTGGTCGACCCCCGAATTCACCGAACTCCGCACGCCCTCCGGCACGCTGGCGCTCGCCGGCAGCCGCACGGTGGCCCTGTTCGGCGAGGGCACCGCGCGGGCCGCCGCCAACCACACGGTGATCACCGAGTTCCGCGTCACCGACGTCGACGCGGAACACCGGCGTCTGGCGTCCCTCGGGTGCGCCTTCGTCCAGGAGCCGACCACGATGCCGTGGGGCAACCGCTCGCTGCTCCTCCGCGACCCCGACGGCAACCTGGTCAACCTCTTCACGCCCGTCACCGAGGACGCCCTACGGCGCCAGGAGCGCCCGGCCGGGGGGACCGGCACCGGCACTCACGCGGGCAGCGTGTAACCCTCCACGGCCTCCGGACCGCGCGGCCCCGGGCCCACGTACTTGGCCGACGGCCGGACCAGGCGCCCGGTGCGCTTCTGCTCCAGGATGTGCGCGCTCCAGCCCGCCGTACGGGCACAGGTGAACATCGACGTGAACATGTGCGCCGGGACCTCAGCGAAGTCCAGCACGATCGCCGCCCAGAACTCCACGTTCGTCGCCAGGACCCGGTCCGGACGCCGGTTGTGCAGCTCCTCCAGGGCGGCCTTCTCCAGCGCCTCGGCGACCTCGAAGCGCGGCGCGCCCAGCTCCCGGGCGGTGCGCCGCAGCACCCGGGCGCGCGGGTCCTCGGCGCGGTACACCCGGTGGCCGAAGCCCATCAGCCGCTCGCCGCGGTCCAGCGCCTGCTTCACGTACGCCGTCGCGTCACCCGTCCGCTCGATCTCCTCGATCATGCCGAGGACCCGGGACGGCGCCCCGCCGTGCAGCGGCCCGGACATCGCGCCGACCGCGCCGGACAGCGCGGCGGCCACGTCCGCGCCGGTCGAGGCGATGACGCGCGCCGTGAACGTGGACGCGTTCATGCCGTGCTCGGCCGCCGAGGTCCAGTACGCGTCCACCGCCGCGACGTGCTTGGGGTCCGGCTCGCCGCGCCAGCGCTTCATGAAGCGCTCGACGATCGTGCCGGCCTTGTCGATCTCCTTCTGCGGCACCATCGGCAGGCCCTGCCCGCGCGCCGACTGCGCGACGTACGACAGCGCCATGACCGCGGCCCGCGCCAGCTCGTCACGGGCGGTCTGCTCGTCCGTGTCCAGCAGCGGTTTCAGGCCCCACACCGGCGCGAGCATGGCCAGCGCGGACTGTACGTCCACCCGGATGTCACCCGAGTGGACCGGGATCGGGAACGGCTCGGCCGGCGGCAGCCCCGGGTTGAACGACCCGTCGACCAGCAGCCCCCACACGTTCCCGAAGGAGACCTTGCCGACCAGGTCCTCGATGTCGACCCCGCGGTAGCGCAGCGCGCCGCCTTCCTTGTCCGGTTCGGCGATCTCCGTCTCGAACGCGACGACTCCTTCGAGTCCGGGTACGAAGTCGGACATCAGGCGGCTCCTCAAGATGTGGACGACATGCGGCTCATGACCAAGATGCCGTGCGTTCGAGATCTGTCAGGTCAGGCTGGTCGGGTCGGCGGTTCGCGGACACCGCGCCGGCGGGCCGGTTCCGTACGGCCGCTCGGGCTCCGGTCCGGTTACGCGGCCGCCCTGCGGCTCGCGGTCCGTACCGGTCACTTGCGTCATGCCCCGCGCGGGCGTTGGTCACCCGACCGGCACCCGTGGCCGCCTGCCCGGAGCACGTCACTTCGATCACTTCAGGGCGGACACGATATCCCGCACCGGCCGTGCGCCACAGTGGCGCGCGGCACGATTCTGGCCGGTCCGGTACGTACCGGGAAGCGTGAGATCCGGCACACCGGACGATTCGCTGAAGGAAGGGTTACGGCAGGCCGTCCAAGGGCAGACTTCCCTGCCACCCGGCTGCCCCAACAGGCCCGCATGCTGCAAGATGTGGCCGTGCACTCCGCCGACACGCCCACCCCGGACCCGCTCGATCCCTCCGCCATGCGGGCGCAGTACCGCGCCGAGGGACTCACCGAGGCCGAACTCGCCCCCAGTCCGTACGACCAGTTCGCGCGCTGGTTCAAGGAAGCGGCCACCAGCGGACTGCACGAGCCGAACGCGATGGTCGTCTCGACCGCCGACGCGGCGGGCCGCCCCAGCTCAAGGACCGTACTGCTCAAGCGCTTCGACGAGCACGGCTTCGTCTTCTTCACCAACTACAGCAGCCGCAAGGGCCGCGACCTGGCGCAGAACCCGCACGTCTCGCTGCTCTTCCCCTGGCACCCGCTGGCCCGTCAGGTCGTCGTGACCGGCACGGCCGCCCGGATCGGCCGTGACGAGACCGCCGCGTACTTCCGCACCCGCCCGCACGGCTCCCAGCTCGGCGCCTGGGCCAGCGACCAGTCCGCACCGGTCGCCTCCCGCGCGGAGCTGGAACGCGCCTACGACGAGCTGGCGGCCCGCTACCCCGAGGGCGAGCAGGTGCCGGCGCCGCCGCACTGGGGCGGCGTACGGGTCGTCGCGGAGACCGTCGAGTTCTGGCAGGGCCGGGAGAACCGCCTGCACGACCGGCTGCGCTACGAACGCGAACCGGGCGGGGACGGCTGGTCCGTCGTACGGCTCGCGCCCTGAGCGGCGGCGGGTACGGCGACGGGCGGCCCGTCGTGCGGCTCGCGTCCTGAGCCGAGGGGGCGTACGGCGCCTGCGGGGGAGCGGGTACGGCCGCGCGTCCCGGCCCGCGGACGCAGACGACCCGCGGGCTGCTTCCCCCGCGCCTGGGCGCGAAGGGGCCGGTCGGACGAACCGGCAGCCCGCGGGTCGGGTGACTGCTCTGGGATTGGCCGGCTGCGCAGCTGTCTCCTGCGCTGGTCCGGCGCTGCACACTGAGTGCGACGACGGGCCGCTAGCCCGCAGCCACCTCACGCGTCCGGTGCGAAATCATCTGCCGAACCACCTCCCTTCTCGTGTGCCTCACACCCTAGGAACCGGTCCGGCGGGCGCACAACCGAATTTCCGGCGGCCGCAATCCTAGGGATTTCCGCGAATGGGGTGTGGCCCGCGTCACGTTCCAGTTGAATGATCCGGCGTGCAGCACGTGCGGCCGCGTTCGTAGGGGGTGCCAGTGGCTGCTTCGTCTTCGTCGTCTTCGTCGTCCTCCTCCTCCTCGTCCTCGTCCTCGTCGCACCGCTTCGAGCCCGTACCGCCCGGGGGGCCGGGCCGGGGAGCGGACCGGGGCGGTCCGCCTCCGGACGGCACGCCCGCGGACGCGTGTCCCGACGCGGACGCGGACCCGCAGCCGGACAGTGACGACTCCGGCCTGCTCGCCGCCCTGCTGGACGGCATGGACGCCGCGCTGTGCGCCTTCGGCGCGGACGGCTCGGTCACGCACTGGAACCGCGAGGCGGAACGCATCCTCGGCTGGACGGCGGACGAGGCGGTCGGCCGCCCCGGGCTGGCCGGCTGGGCGGTCCGCAAGGAGGACGCCGACGAGGTGGAGGCCCGCCTGCTGGCGGCGACGCGCTCCCCGGGACGCCAGGTCCACGAGTTCGCGCTGCTGACGAAGGACGGGCGGCGCGTCCTGGTGCGTACCCAGTCCTCGGCGGTGCTCGGGCCCGACGGCCGGGCGGCGGGCGTGTACTGCGCGTTCAGCGAGGTGCACACCCAGATCGACCTGGAACGCTCCATCGCGCTGAGCGAGGCGCTCTTCGTGGACGCCTCCTGGGGCGTGGTGCTGGTCGACGCCGACCTGCGGCCCGCCGTCGTCAACGCGCACGCCGCCCGCGCCCTCGGCATGGGCCGTACGGCCGTCCTCGGGCGCCCGCTGGGCGACCTGCTGACCCAGGGCGTGGAGGAACTGGAGAGCGCCCTGACGCACGTCCTCGCGGAGGGCACCCCGCCCGCCGCCGCCGAACTGTGGGTCACGCTCCGGTCCGACGAGGCCGAACCGACCCGCCGGTGCTGGCGCAGCGGCTTCGTACGGCTGGCGTCGCCGCTGGCGGAGGAACCCGTACCGCTCGGCGTGGGCTGGCTCTTCCAGGACGTCACGGACGCCAAGCGCACGGAACAGGAAAGCGCGCTGCTGCGCTTCCGCGCCCAGCAGCTGCACCGGGCGGGCCGGGCCGCGGGGGAGTGCGAGGACCCGATGGAGGCGGCGGCGGTCCACCTGGACTTCGCGCTGGCGGGCTTCGCCGACCACGGGCTGGTCGACCTGGTGGGCGGCGGCGAAACGGGCGCCGGCGGCGGGGCGGGCGCCCCTTCCGGGGACGCGCCCACGCTCGTACGGGCCATCGCCTCACCCGCGGGCGCGCCAGGCCCCTCCGAGGCCGTACCGCCCACCGGGATCCCGGTGGCCTACGGGGCGGGCCACCCGGCCGCCCAGGCGCTGCAGCGGTGCGGCTCGGTACGGGCCGGCGCGGGCCCGGCGGTCGCGGAGGGCTGGGCCGCGGCCCGCAAGTGGCCGGACGGCACCGTGCACGGCCTGTGTGCGGTGCTGCGCAGCCGGGGGCGGACGCTGGGTGTGGTGACGTTCCTGCGCGGCCCCTCGCGGCGCCCCTTCGACCGCGCGGACGCGGCGTACGCGGAGGACGTCGCCTCCCGGATCGCGGCGGCGCTCGATCTGGCGGGGCTGCCGGGGAAAGACTGAAGCGGGCGGGCGGGCCGCGGTGGTTCCTGCGGCCGTCCCTCCGCCCGCTACTGCCGGTAGTAGATCCGGTCCGCGTACTCCCGCATCACCCGGCCGTTCCAGTCGTGGCCGCCGTCCACGTTCCCGGAGCGCAGCAGCGGCGGGTCGATGCCGCGGTCGGCCAGGACGCCGGCGGCGGTCGCGACGACGGACTGCATGATCGCGCTGGTGACGACCGTCGAGGCCGGTGCGAACGGCGCTTCGATGCCCGGCAGCGTCAACTCCGCGTCGCCCACCGGGATCTTGCTGTCCAGGACGATGTCGCAGTGGTCCCGCAGGTGCGTGCCGGAGACGTGCCGCGACTTGGTCTCCTCCGCGTACGCCACCGACGTCAGCCCGATGACCTTCAGGCCGAGCGCCCGCGCGTTCATGGCCATCTCCACCGGCAGCGAGTTGCGCCCGGAGAGGGAGATGACGATGAGCACGTCACCGGCCTCCAGGGGGCTGGTGTCCAGGACGGCTCCGGCCAGCCCGTCCACCCGCTCCAGCGCGCTGCCGAGCGTGGCGGGCCGTACGTCGACGCCGACCACGCCCGGGACGGTCAGCAGGTTCATGACGGCGAGGCCGCCGGCCCGGTAGACGGTGTCCTGCGCGGGGAGTGAGGAGTGCCCGGCGCCGAAGGTGAAGACCCGGCCGCCGGCCTCGACGGTGTCGGCGATGAGCGTCCCGGCGGCGCCGATCCGCTCGTCCTCCTCGTCGCGCACCCGGCGCAGCAGGCCGATCGCGGCGTCGAAGTACTGCCCGGCCAACCGGTTGCTCTCGCCCATCGCCGCGGGGCCCCTCTCGTCGGTACTCATCGGTCTTGTACGTTGGTCCTCGTACATTTGTCCTACGTTCTGACGCGCCCGGCAGTGCGCGCCGGCCGCCGGCGGCACGCACCGGTACCGACGGTGGCGGCCCTGCCGGGACAGCCGTGGCGCGGATCACGTTGCGGTCTGGACCAGTGCCCTGTCAATACGGTGTGCGCCACCGCTCGCGACCGTACGGACACCTTCCGGCCCCCCGGGTGTCGCCCGGTTGCCGCCCTACCGCAGGGCGGGCGCCGCCGTACCGGGGTTCCGGGAGGGCCCGGCCGGAGCGGACGCGGAACCGTTGTCAGTGGGATGCGTCAGAATTGAGGTCAGGGCCACCGCACGACACATCAAGGGGCACGCATGTCCGGACTGATCGACACCACGGAGATGTATCTCCGCACCATCCTTGAGCTGGAAGAGGAAGGTGTGGTCCCGATGCGCGCCCGGATCGCCGAGCGGCTCGAACAGAGCGGCCCGACGGTCAGCCAGACCGTGGCGCGCATGGAGCGGGACGGCCTGCTCACGGTCGCGGGCGACCGCCACCTGGAGCTGACCGAGGAGGGCCGCCGGCTGGCGACCCGCGTCATGCGCAAGCACCGGCTCGCCGAGTGTCTGCTCGTCGACGTCATCGGGCTGGAGTGGGAGCAGGTGCACGCCGAGGCGTGCCGCTGGGAGCACGTGATGAGCGAGGCGGTCGAGCGCCGCGTCCTGGAGCTGCTGCGGCATCCGACGGAGTCGCCGTACGGCAACCCCATCCCGGGCCTGGAGGAGTTGGGCGAGAAGGCCGAGGCCGACCCGTTCCTGGACGCCGGCATGGTGAGCCTGATGGACCTGGAGGCCGGCGCGGACGGCAAGACGGTCGTGGTGCGCCGGATCGGCGAGCCCATCCAGGCGGACGCCCAGCTGATGTACACGCTGCGGCGGGCCGGGGTGCAGCCGGGCGCGGTGGTCAGCGTGACCGAGTCGTCCTCGGGCGTCCTCATCGGCAGCAGTGGCGAGGCGGCGGAGCTGGATCCCGAGATCGCCGCGCACGTTTTCGTGGCCAAGCGCTGACCTTCTTCCGCCCCGCTCCACTCGGCTGACCTGGCCCGACGGCCACCCTGGCGCGGTGCTCAACTGCTGTACGACCTGACGGAGTTGGCGGAACGCGAGCGCGGCGGCCGGTGGCGTGTCACGCTGGCGCTGAGCGTGTGCGCGACGGCTGGCCGAGGGCCGCGCGGCGATGCCGTACGGGCCCCGGCGGGCGTGTGCGTACGCGCCGAGAGCGGGCTCATGACGTGTGGCGCCGGAGACCTGGGGCGAGGCGGCCGACGACGGACAGGACCTGACCACGCCTGCCGCCGCGGCCCCGGGTCGGGGAGGGGGCTCGGGTGAGGAGCGCTCCGCCGCGACCCCGTCCTCAGGCCGGGGCGCCGCTTCCGGTCGTGAGGTGCTCGAAGCGTGTGAAGCGCGCGCGGTGCGTGCGCCGGGTGCGGCGCGTGACGTGTGTGCAGCGCGTGCGGTGCGTGAGGCGTGGGCGTGTGCGGAAGCCGGCCCGGTCGCGGAAATGCCGCCGCCCCCGGGTGCCGCGGTTCGGTCCTCACCTGCCGCCGGTGGCGGCGCGGCGACCTCGGCCCGGAAGACGACCAGGGCCCCGGCGCTGCGAGCAGCCGGGGCCCCGCCTCCCCACGTCCCCCCGCCCAGACCCGGAGCCCCGAGCTCTCAGGGTCTCTCCCCGTGGGCCCCCTTCCCGGTGGGGCCCGCCTCCCGCTACGTGTCTCCCCTCGGCGAGGACCGGCAATCCTTGGGCATGGTCACCCGTACGAGGGTTATTGAGCGCAGAAACAGCCGATTCGAATAGGGGTTCGATAGTGTGGGGCTGCTCACGGACCGAATGGGGGTGCCAGGGCCCATGGTGCGGCGTATCGACGTGACGGGGACCGGCGGCGTCCGGCTCGCCGCCTGGGAGTTCACCGACCCGCCGAAGACCGGCCGGGCCGGCGAGGTAGGGGACCGCGGCCCCGGCGTGCTGCTCCTGCACGGCCTCATGGGGCGCGCGTCGCACTGGGCCGACACCGCCCGCTGGCTCGGCTCCCGGTGCCGCCCCGTCGGACTGGACCAGCGCGGCCACGGCCGCAGCGAGAAGCCCCAGGACGGCCCGTACGACCGCGAGGCGTACGTCGCCGACGGCATCGCCGCGATCGAGCAGCTCGGACTGGCGCCCTGCGTCCTGATCGGGCACTCGATGGGCGCCCTGACGGCCTGGCAGATCGCCGCCCGCCGGCCCGACCTCGTGAGCGCGCTGGTCATCTGCGACATGCGGGCCTCCGCCCTGGGCGCGGCCTCCCAACAGGAATGGACGGACTGGTTCCGCTCCTGGCCGGTCCCGTTCGCCACGCTCGCGGACGTACGCAAGTGGTTCGGCGAGGACGACCCGACCCTGGAGCGGCCCAAGCCGGCCCGCGGCGAGTTCTTCGCCGAGATCATGGCCGAGCGCGCGGACGGCTGGCGCCCGGTCTTCTCCCGCCACCAGATGCTCACCGTCCGCGAGACCTGGGTCCATGACGCGCACTGGGAGGATCTCGCCCTGGTGGAGTGCCCCACCCTCGTGGTCCGCGGCCTGGACGGCGAACTGGGCCGCGCCGAGGCCCAGGAGATGGTCCGCGTCCTCCCGCACGGCGTCTACGCCGAGATACCGGACGCCGGGCACTGGCTCCCCTGGGAAGCCCCCGAGGAGTGGCGAGGCGTCCTGGGCCCCTTCCTCGAATCCGTCCTCCCGGCCTGACCGCCGGCACCCCGGCGGCCCGCCCGACTCACCCACCCTGACCTCCTTCGTCCCACCTGTCACTCCCACCCCGCCGTCCCCGCCGCACCAGGCGGAGCGCCGGTAATGTCGCCGGCCATGCGCCTTCTTGTACTTGGCGGTACGTCCTTCGTGGGCCGCGCGATCGTCGAGGACGCCCTGCGTACCGGCGCCGACGTGACCCTGTTCGGCCGGGGCCGCACCAATCCGGGCCTGTTCCCCCACCTGCCCCGGCTCATCGGTGACCGCGACACCGGCGACTACTCCGCGCTGCGCCACGGCAGTTGGGACGCGGTCGTCGACGTCAGCGGCTACGTACCGCGGCACGTCGGGCAGGCGATGGACGCCCTGGGTGACCGCGTCGGCCGGTACCTGTTCATCTCCAGCCACGCGGTCTACGTCCGTACGGGCGTGGCTCCGGGCAGCGACGAGAACACCCCGCGCCGGCCGCCCGTCCGCGACACCGAGGAGCTGACCGAAGCCACGTACGGCCCGCTCAAGGTGGCCTGCGAGGACGAGGTGTTCGCCCGGTACGGCACGCGGGCGACGCTCGTGCGGCCGGGCAAGGTGGCCGGGCCGCACGACTCGATGGACACCTTCACCTACTGGGTGCGCCGCGCCGCACGCGGTGGCCGGGTGGCGCTGCCGGGCGACCCCGCCCAGCCGGTGCAGGTCCTCGACTCCCGCGACCTGGCCCGCCTGGTGGTGCGGTTGCTCACCGACGACCGCTCCGGGATCTTCCACGCGGTGGGCCCGGCCGAGCCGACGACCCTCGGCGGGCTGATCGAAACCTGTGCGCGGGCAGCGGGCACGGAGATCGACATCGTGCCGGTGCCTCCCGAGGGAGCACCGGACATGTTCCCCCTCGTGCGCGCGGACTGGCCTTCCCAGCAGCGCAGCGCGGCGCGCGCCCGGGCGGCGGGCCTGCCCGCCACGCCGCTGGCGGTGACGGCGGCCGACGTCCTGGCCTGGGACCGTGCCCGGGGCGAACCCCCGCTCGGCCTCGGCTTCACCCCCGAGGAGGAGCAGGCCGCCCTGGCCGGCCAGGCTGCCGGACGGGTCAGGACGTTCGGGTGTGGTGATCCAGCAAGCGGGTGAGCAGCTGTACGAACTGGTCGCGCTCGGCCGGGTCCAGCGGCGCGAGCAGTTCGTCGTGCAGATCGTCCAGCACCTTGTCGAGGCGGCGCAGGTGGCGACGGCCCCGGGCGGAGATCGTGATGATGTTGCGGCGCCGGTCCGCGGGGTCCGGCTCGCGCTCGACGAGATCCCGCTCGGCCAGTTCGTTGAGCACCCCGACCAGGTCGCTCCGGTAGATGCCGGTCCGCCCGCTCAGCGCCGCCTGGCTGCCCGGTCCGAAGTCCTGGAGCGAGGCGAGCACGGCGTAGTGCCACTTGCGGGCGTCGGACTGGGCCAGCCCCTCGCAGATCAGCCGGTCCGACCGCGCGGTCAGCTGTGACAGCAGCCGACTGGCCCGACGGCGCAGCCTGTCGGGCGTCTGGAGCGCGCCGTCGTCGGGCAGGGCGGCAGCTTCGGCTCTGGTCATGGCGCGCATCCTATTCATTGCGTTAGTCAGCCTAACGATGTACGTTCACTCGCGCCGAAAACGTTAGTCAGACAAACGTTGTTCGAGTGAACTCCGAGGAAGGAAGAACTTGCCCACCAAGGCGCTGCAGATTCCCACCAAGGACGGCCAGGCCGACGCTTTCGCCGCCTTCCCCGACGGCGGCGGGCAGCACCCGGGAGTGCTGCTGTACCCGGACGCCTTCGGCGTGCGGCCCGTACTGAAGGACATGGCCCGCGAACTGGCCGGCCACGGGTACTACGTACTCGTCCCCAACCTCTACTACCGGAACCGCCCGGCACCGGTCTTCGACCTCCCCGAACTCATCGGGAACGAGGCCCGCCCCGCGATCTTCGCCGAGGTGATGCCCCTGGTCGAGGCGCACACCACCGATCGCGTCCTGCGCGACGCCGAGGCCTACCTCTCCTTCCTCACCGCCCAGCCCGAGGTCGGCGACGGGCCCGTCGCCGCCATCGGCTACTGCCTGGGCGCCGTCCTGGCGGTACGCACCGCGGCCGCCCACCCCGGCCAGGTGGCCGCCGTCGCCGGCTTCCACCCCGGCGCCCTGGTGACCGACGCGCCCGACAGCCCGCACCGCCGGCTCTCCGGGCTGACCGCCCAGCTCCACCTCGGACTCGCCGAGGGCGACATGACCCCCGAGGCCCTCAGCGAGTTCCACCAGGCCCTGGACGCCGCGGGCGTCGCCTACACCACCGAGGTCTACCCCGGCACCGTCCACGGCTTCACCATGTCCGACACCGAAGCCTTCAGCCCCACCGGCCTCCAGCTCCACTGGGACCGCCTGCTCCCCCTCCTCGACCGCACCCTGACCGGCAACTGAGCCTGCTGGCCTCCGGACCATGGCCGGTGACCCACCCGGTCATGCGTCCCGGCTCCCCTCGCGGTGCGAGGGGAGCCCGCTGGGGCGGGCACCTCCTCACAGCCGCACTCGGTGAAAAGCTGAGTCTGTCGGGAATCTTGGAAGCTACGCCGCGTGGAGGGCGAGGGCGCGAGGAGTTCGATGCTGCTGTTGAGCAGCTAGCGCGGCCACGAGG